>JBGTHI010000750.1:0-4373 GCA_041746295.1 Myxococcaceae bacterium | reverse complement strand
GGGGTTCGTTGGGGAGGGCGGGAACATCGCGATCGATCTCCAACCGATCGGGGCCGGAGGCCCTCACGGTGGCGACGTGGGTTGGCTCGTGCTCTCCCACGCCGATGATCAGCCGATCCTGGGTTGCCCAGATCTCGGTACGGGCGGAGGGATCACCCTCGGCCAGTCGCGCGTAGCTGGCGGGCGTCACCTCTTGGTTCAAGAAGGCGTGTATGGCCCCGAGCCCCCGGGCGAGGCTCGGATCGGAGAAGGGAGGCTCCTGCTGCGGCTCGCCGAGGCTGTAGCGGGGATCTCCCGCCGTGACGCCCACCGTGGGAACTCCGCCCTCGGGTCCGGCGGTGGGGACTTTGTGGGGACGCAGCGCCGGTTCCGGATGGGTCCTTCCGATCCGCTCCAGTTGCATCCGATTGGGGCTGCCCGGCGCAAGACTGAAGCTGAGCTCGCGGATGCCGCCCTCGTTCCTCCAGGCCTCCCCACGCGGTGTCTCGGAGGATTGCCGAAAGCCGAGCCGTTGCCAGTCGCTGTCCCCCAGCTCTTCGTCGGTCTGAAGCCCCATGCGGGTGACGATCTTTCGCACGCCCAGCTGATCCAGGGCGGGAAAAGCCCGTGCCAGGGTCTGCGCCTCAAGCCCCGAATGGTTGAGTTGCCGGCGCCGCCAACCCATCAGCTCCACACGAGGGCCGGAACCGCGCGGATCGTTGGAGAAGAGCCAGGTCTGCCCTTCGCTCACCACGCGCACTTCGAGTGTGTCGGCGGGATCGTGCCGAGCCGACAGCCTGAGATATGCACCCGGCCTTGCGCCCACCATCCGGCGGTAGTCGTCGGCGGTCAGCGCCCTGCC
This sequence comes from Myxococcaceae bacterium, assembly GCA_041746295.1. Taxonomy (GTDB): domain Bacteria; phylum Myxococcota; class Myxococcia; order Myxococcales; family Myxococcaceae; genus JBGTHI01. Next base: position 3,532 of record JBGTHI010000750.1, on the reverse strand, counting down.
GAAGATCCGGCGCGAGTAGAGGTTGAGCCGGCGTGGATAGCGCGCCTCGAGCAGTGTTCCATCGGGCAGTTTGCCGGCATAGGGAACGTTCCAGCGTTCGACCACCCGAAAGCCTTCTTCTCGTTCACGGATCACCGCTTGAGTCGGCCCTGGGAAGGGCCGGTCGTGGATCACCTCCAGCGTACGGGGGCCGAGCGAGTGGAAGGTGACCGCGTAGGTGCCTTCATTCCGCTCTGCGATTGCCGTTAGCGCTCCCTCCTCGATCTGCAGGGCCGGCGGTCTTCCCAGAGGCGCCTCGATCATCGCTTCGCAGGCCGCGAAGAGCTCCGGCTGGGTCAGCAGATCCAGGGTTGCCCGGAGCACCGGCGCCTCGTCGAGCGGAGGCTTGAACCCCTCGGTGGGGGTGGCACGGGCCACAGGTAGTCGGTCGAAGTGGTCGAGGGGGAGCGGCTCCGAGCCCACGTTCTCCTTCGAGCTCCCCTGGGCTTCCCCGGACGACGGCGGCGCGAACGTACGGGCGCTGGATCGGAAGGGAGAGCTCAGGCGAGGAGGACGCACCTGGCCAACGTACCCGCGCCGTTGCAGCATTGACAACCGGACCGCGGTGCCAAAAGACTGCGAACACTGGTGGACCGGTCGGAGGGGTGCGTGGGTTCAAATTCCCGAGTCGCCGTACTTGGGAAGACGCGCCGACCAATCTATCTCGGTCTCACCCAAGCTTGCGAGCGCCGCGAGCCAAAAATGGGGAAACGGCAACGGAACCGTATGAAGCAACGTCCTCATGCGCTGGCGAAGCGAGCCATCCTTGCGCGCCAAAGAATAGAGCGCACGCCAGTCCTCCATGGAACCCCGGTCCAAGATTTGAGCGAGGATCTCGTCACTCGTGAGGTCGAGGCGCTCGCGGTTCCACAGGGCTTGAGACCTCTTGAGGGTCTCTTCCTCGATCATTTCCCCTCCAGCGCGACTTCGGATACCACCGATGCCCATTTGCGGCCGGCGCAAGCGATGTGCTGCCACTGGTTCCAGGGAGGTTGAATGCCCCGGTAGCTCGAGAGATCGACGTCCGCCAGGTCCGCTGGGGCCGCCTGAGCCAATCGTTCAGCGACCTCCGCCAAAGGCGAGGCCCCATTCGGTTGTGTATACAGTGCGTCGAAGGTCTTCAATGCCTCTCGGGTGCCTTCGAACTGCAGCCTCTCGAAGAGCACCACCGTGTCCAGATAGTCTCGAACGGTGCGCCGTAGGACGAGGAGCCATGCCTTGATGCGGGCCATCTCATGAAGCGTCGGGATCCGCAGTCCAGAGATCTCCTCGGTCTCGAGCGGGCGCGTCCGACGGAGTTGACGGATGCCGGTGAGGACTCCATTCAGAGAGCCCAAAATCAGGACGGGGCGTTGCACCCGGTCGGTTTTCCAACCCGCGGCCGCTTCGAGGGTAGACAGGATCTCATCGAACCTTTCCCTCAGGTCCGAAAGCACATGGTCGCCATCGAGGCTGGTCCGGTGCCCAGCGTGAAGCGCGGCCGCAGTACCGCCGACCAACACAGCATCCGGGAGCAGGTATTGAAGATGTCTCTCGGCGGAGAGGAGGCGTTCCCATTCGGGAAGAGGGGCGCTGGGCTCATCTTGCATGCGGGCACCATAGCCAGGTTTAGGTCGCCCCGCTCGACCTCAGAACTACCGATGAATGGCATCCCGGAATCTCACTCCACAGCCGTCATGGCTTCGGCATTCTAGGATGAGGAGGCTCCGGGAAAGAGCAGCATGCCCGCCAAGGCGCCGGGCTCCGCTGAGCGTCCCTTGGAATCGGAAGAAATGGGGTAGGCTCCTGGGCCCATGAGCTTTCCCCTGCACCGCGGGCGGCGACTGCGCCGAACCGAGACCCTCCGCCGGATGGTCCGCGAGACTGAGCTTTGCCCGGCCGACTTCATCTACCCCCTCTTTGTCGTAGAGGGTCGCAACGTCCGCCGTCCGATCGGCTCGATGCCCGGAGTCTTCAACCTCTCCACCGATCTGGCGGTGGATGAGGCGCGCGCGGCGGTCAAGCTGGGCGTGCCGGCGGTGATTCTATTTGGAATTCCAGACGCCAAGGATGCCAAGGGAAGCGGCGCCTATGACCGCAAGGGGATCATCCCCCGCGCAATTCGGGAGCTGAAGTCGGCGCTCCCTGACCTGTTTGTAATAGCCGATATCTGCCTGTGCGAGTTCACCGACCACGGCCACTGCGGCGTGATTCAGGGGTATGAGGTAGACAACGATGCCTCGCTCCCACTGCTGGCGGAGATGGCGCTTGCCTGTGCCGAGGCCGGGGTGGACATGGTGGCTCCGTCGGACATGATGGACGGCCGTGTCGCGGCGATCCGGCGAACCCTGGACGAGCACACCTTTGGCGCGTTGCCTATCATGAGCTACGCCGCCAAGTACGCCTCCGGCTTCTATGGACCCTTTCGGGAGGCTGCGCAGAGCGCGCCGCAGTTCGGCGACCGGCGCGGCTACCAGATGGATCCTGCCAACGCCCGTGAGGCGCTCAAGGAGGTGGCTCAGGATCTTGAAGAGGGAGCAGATCTAGTGATGGTCAAGCCGGCCCTTTCCTACCTGGACATCATCCACCGGGTGAAGGCCACAACGAACGTTCCGGTGGCCGCCTACAACGTCTCCGGCGAGTACGCGATGGTCAAGGCGGCGGCGCAGAACGGCTGGATCGATTACTCGCGCGTGATGATGGAGATCCTCACCTCCATCAAGAGAGCGGGAGCCGACCTGATCCTGACCTATCACGCGTTGGATGCGGCCCGTCTGCTGTGATTCGCGCCTCGCTTCCCCATACCGGCCGCTTTATCCCACCCACGCCGTTGGTGCCGCTCCGGCTGGATTCCGACGGCGGGGTCGAGGCGGCGAAGCAGCTCGGGCCAGAAACGCACGTGGAGACCCTCTTCCCGGATCGGATGGAGCGTTACTTCTGAGCTGATTCAGCGAATGTCCTCGACTCCGAGGAGTGGAGCTGGCAGGGCGTAGAGCGCCCTAGGGCTGTTTCCCGGTTTCCGTCTGCAGCGTGACCGCCTTCTCACCGTGTTCCTTTATCGACGGAAGCAGCTTGGCCACCAGTGAGCCCAGCTTGGTGTCTTTTTTCGCGTCCTGCACGGCGGTCAGCTTCTGCGCCACCTTGTCGTGAGTGGCGGCTTGCGCGGTGAGGAAGGCCAGGTCGAACGCGGCTCCCTTCAGCGTCTTCAACCGATCCATCTCGGCCTTGGACATCGCCAGCTCGCTGCGGAGGCCGGTGGGCAGCATCTCCGCCGAAGCGAGCGTGACCTGCTCCTTCTTGGCGAAATCGCTGATCTGCTTGTCGGCCTGGGTGTGCTCCTTGACCAGCCGGTCGGCCAGCGCCTTTACCTGCTTGGACTGCGCGCTACCCTTGGCCATCTTGCCCGCGTCGATCTCGGCCTGATTGATCGCGTGGATGTAGGCCAGGACCTCGGCGTCGGAAGCCGAGGCGAGCTCGGCGGTCATTCCGGGGGAGTTGGCCGAGGTCGCGGCGC
>JBGTHI010000749.1:0-3370 GCA_041746295.1 Myxococcaceae bacterium | reverse complement strand
TTGAAGATTCCCGAGGGCGCTTTCGAAGCGCTGATGGGTCCGTCCGGCTCCGGCAAGTCCACCCTGCTCAATCTGATTGCGGGGCTCGACCGGCCGACCAGCGGGACCGCGACGGTTGCCGGCGCCAACTTGATGACGATGAGCGACGGTGAGCTGGCCAAGTTCCGCGCGCGCCACATCGGCTTCGTCTTCCAGGCCTACAACCTCCTCCCGGTACTGACCGCGCTGGAGAACGTCGAGCTGCCGCTCCTCCTCACCTCGCTCTCCCGGGCGGAGCGCCGCAAGCGCGCCCAGACCGCATTGCGCGTGGTGGGGCTGGACGAGCGGATGAATCACTACCCGCGCCAGCTCTCCGGAGGCCAGGAGCAGAGGGTTACCATCGCCCGCGCGATCGTGAACGACCCCACGATCATTATCGCGGATGAGCCCACGGGCGACTTGGACCGGAAGGCGGCCGACGAGATCCTCAACCTGCTCGACCGGCTGAACCGCGAGTTCAAGAAGACCATCCTGATGGTCACCCACGATCCTCATGCGGCGGAGCGCGCCGGCATCATCCGCAAGTTGGACAAGGGGAGGCTCCAGTGAAGATCCTGGGGATCGCCCTCCGCAACCTGTCGCGGAACCGGCTGCGGACGGTCCTGACCGTGTTGGGAGCGGCAGTGGCCATCCTGGCCTTTGTGATGCTGCAGACGGTGCTCACCGCCTGGTACGCCGCCGCCGACTTCGCCACCAAGGACCGAATCGCCACCCGCCACAAGGTCAGCTTCGTGATGAGCATGCCCAGAAACTACGTGGATCAGATCCGCGCGGTTCCCGGCGTCAAGGACGCGACCTACATGAACTGGTTCGGCGGAAAGAACCCCAAGAAGCCGGAGGAGTTCTTCGCCACCCTCGCCGTCGACCCCGCCTCCTGCCTGACAGTGATGGACGAGATCCTCCTCCCGCCTGAGCAGAAACAGGCCTGGCTGGAGGATCGCAAGGGTGCGGTCATTGGCGACGTGTTGGCCCGGCAGCTGGGGGTCAGAGTGGGCGACCGGTTCACCCTGCAGGGCAGCATCTATCCCGGAAACTGGGAGTTCAACATCGTGGGGATCTACACCGCCACGCGGAAGACCGTCGACCGCTCCACCTTCTTCATCAATTGGAACTACGTCAACGACAGTCTCCCGGCGTCTCGCAAGGATCAGGTCGGCTGGATCACCAGCCGAATCGACGATCCGGGAAGAGGCCCGGACATCTCCGCGGCGATCGACCGCATGTTCGACGAAAAGGACATCCAGACGGCGACGATGAGCGAGCGGGCGATGAACCTGTCCTTCATGGGAATGATGAGCTCCCTTCTGGACGCATTGAAGATCATCTCGGCGATCATCCTGCTGATCATGATGATGATCCTGGGCAACACCATCGCAATGGGCGTGCGCGAGCGGACGCGAGAGTACGGAGTCCTGCGGGCGATAGGCTTCACACCGCGCCACGTGGGGCTGTTCGTGGTGCTGGAGGCGGGGGCGGTGGGCCTTCTCTCCGGCCTCGTAGGCATCGCGCTCTCGGTTCCCGTCGTCGAGCTGGGAATGGGTCGTTGGCTCGAAGAGAACATGGGCGCCTGGTTCCCCTATTTCCGGATCGCCCCTCAGACCTACGTTCTCGCTTTGATCCTGGCGCTGGCCCTGGCCTTGCTCGCAGCCATCCTCCCCTCACGCAGAGCCGCTCGGTTGGTCGTAACCGACGCCCTCCGCCGAACCGCCTAAATGATCCCCCTCTCTTATAATTTACGAAACCTCCGAGTTCGAAAGACCACCACCGCCGCCGTGGCACTGGGCCTAGGTCTGGTGGTGTTCGTCTTTGCCTCGGTGCTGATGCTCTCCAACGGCATCAGGAAGACGCTGGGACGAAGCGCCAGCCCGGATGTGGCGGTGCTCCTCCGGAAAGGGGCCACCTCCGAGTTGGAGAGTCTGATCGAGGAGCCCAACATCAACCTGGCGCTCAATGACAAGGCGCTTCCGGCCCCCGCCAGCGGCCCACGTGGGTTGGCGGAGGTTATGGTGGTGATCCTCCTGGACAAGGTGGGCGTCGAAGGCGTCTCCAACGTTCAGGTCCGCGGCGTCCCGGACGACGTGCTGGCCTTCAGGACGGGAGTGAAGGTGATCGCCGGACGGGCGCCGCAGCCCGGCTCGGACGAAGTGATGATCGGCAAGGGGATCCGCGGCCGCTTCAAGGGGCTAGATCTGGAGCAGCGTTTCGAGCTCAAGAAGAACCGGCAGGTGAAGGTGGTGGGTGTGTTCGAAGACAGCGGCTCATCGTTCGAGTCGGAGGTCTGGGTGGACAGAAGCCTTTTGACGGCCGCTTTCCGCCGCGAGGGCTACGTCTCCTCTCTCCGGGCGCGAGTGACTCCAGCCAAGTTCGACGCCTATAAGACGAGTCTCGAATCGAACCGGCAACTCGACCTCCAGGTCCTCAAGGAGTCGGAGTTCTACGAGAAGCAGTCGGAGGGCAGCGCCCTGTTCATCCAGGCAATGGGCATCGTGATCGCCGTCTTTTTCTCCATCGGCGCGATGCTGGGGGCGATGATCACCATGCACGCCGCAGTGGCCAATCGGCAGCGCGAGATCGGCACGCTCCGAGCGCTCGGCTTCTCCAAGGCGAGCATCCTCTTCTCCTTCCTTCTGGAGTCGGTGCTCCTCGCCTTGCTGGGCGGGATCCTAGGCGCGCTCGCCTCGTTCGCGATGGGGCTGGTCCGTTTTTCGATGGTCAACTTCGCCAGCTGGTCGGAGATAGTCTTCAGCTTCGAGCCGACCCCCGGCATCGTGCTGGGAGGAATTCTCTTCGCGGCGGTGATGGGACTCTTCGGTGGCCTCTTTCCGGCCATCCGGGCGGCTAGGGTCAGCCCAGTCCAGGCAATGCGCGCGTAACCACGGGCGGTTCGCGACAGCGGCGCGCCAACCGCGGCCGTTCCGATTGGATCGCCGCGCGAGCACCGCTCCCACAACAGCGGAAACCGGACGTCTCCTCGTTGGGACAATCCTAAGTGGCCGCGCTACCCGCGGCCGGTTGAACGACCGCTTGCGTATTGACTTGGACCTTTGCTTCGCCCGCAGACCTGGTGACCCGTGGCCGCTCCTGACAGAATCCCCGCCCTGCTGTTGCTGTCCTTTCTGACGCTGCCGGCACTTTTCGGCTGCAATGGCAACATCCTGGGAGAGCCCGGGGGGGCCGCACCGCCAGGCACCCCAACGCCGGCCCCGCCCGAGCCGCAGATCGTTCCCTTAAACCTGCTCTTCGTGCACGGCGTAGCGCTAGACGCGCTCAACCAGCCGCGCGCCGGTGACAGCCTCCGGGCGGTGGAGGCGGCGGTGCTGGGAGGGCTGAC
>JBGTHI010000748.1:0-4567 GCA_041746295.1 Myxococcaceae bacterium | reverse complement strand
GCCGCCTCGCCCGCGGCCGCCGCTGCGGCGCTGCGCAACAGCGTTCCGTTCAAGCCGCTGGAGGTGCATGCGTCGGAATACGTCCCGGATAGCCTCTCCCTTCAGACCCCCGACCGTTCGGTGGAGCTGATCGTTCCTTCGCTGAGCTACGACGAGGAGATCCGGAAGAGCATGGCCGGCATCCAGCTCTACGAAGAGCGGGCGCTCTGGAACCTGGCCAAGAACGGTCCGGCGGTGGAGGGCAAGCCGCCGATCCGGCAGGCGATGGTGCTCTCGCAGCCGTTCCACCCGGCGACCTTCGAATACATCCTTCAGCTCCTGGCCGGCATCCCGGCTTCGCAGGCGAAGGATCGGTTGATCTACTTCATGGGCGACGCGTCCGACAACGCGCTCAGCCGCAAGCTGCTGGGCAGCCCCGAGCTCATCGACCGGCTCCGCAATGTCTGGGGGGACGCGGACGCCCATATGATCGTCTTCATGGTGACCGAGGACGAAGGCGCACTGGCCGAGGCGCTGGGCATCCCCCTGCGCGCCAACGCGCCCGAGCTGAAGTACTGGGGTACCAAGCCGGGAAGCCGCGCGATCTTCGCGGAGGCGGGGATTCCCCATCCCGAGGGCACCCAGGAGTGCCGTTCCCTGCGCGAGCTGGCCGAGAAGACGGCCGAGCTGCTCCAGAAGTATCCCGATGCGGAGAAGCTGGTGGTGAAGCTCTCAGACGGAACGTCGGGTGACGGCAACGCGATCCTGAATCTCGAGCCTCTCCGCGATTTGAAGCCTGCCTCGCAGGCCGAGATGGCCGACCGGCTGGAGGCGATCCTCCCGGACATGAAGCTGATGGGGGAGAAGATGACCTGGCCGGTCTTCGAGGCGAAGATCCCCGAGCTGGGTGTGCTGTCGGAGATGTTCGTCGACGGCAAGGTCAAGACCTCACCGAGCGTGCAGGGCACGATCCATCCGGACGGAAGGGTGGAGATCATCTCCACCCATGAGCAGGTTCTGGGCGGCGATGACGGCCAGATCTACCTGGGCGCGCGCTTCCCCGCCGACGATGTCTACCGCAAGGCGCTTCAAGACTACGGAAGGAAGGCCGGCGAGGTTCTCGCTTCGAAGGGCGCCGAGGGCCGCTTCGCGATCGACTTCATGGCGGTGGAGCGCAGCCCCGGATCCCCTGGAGTCCAGGGGGAGTGGGACCTGGAGGCGATCGAGATCAACCTGCGCGAGGGGGGCACGACCCACCCCTACGAGACGATGCGGGTCCTTACCCGTGGCGAGCTGGATCCCGAGGACGGGCTGTTCAAGGCGCCGGACGGGACGCCCAAGTACTACGTCGCCTCGGACAACATCAAAGAGGACCGCTATATCGGCCTCACCTCCGCCGATGCGGCTGACATCGCGCACCGGTATGGCCTCCACTACGATCCGGAGACCCAAACAGGCATCGCCTTCCACATGCTCAGCCTGCTGCGCGACCTCGGCAAGGTGGGTGTCACCTGCATCGGCAACTCGCCCGAGGAGGCGCAGAAGCTGTTCAACGACACCAAAAAGGCGCTGGACGCGGAGATGGCCACCGCTCCGGCCACGCCGGCCAAGGATGTGGAGATTCCGCCCGCTCCTCCGGTGCCGGCTTCGGCACAGGGTGCCAAGCCCAAGGCGCTGTTCCTCACCGGCAATCGGCAGATTCTGCTCCGCCCGAAGGAGGGGGTCTTCACCGACTGGATGCGTGCCGCGGCCTTCTCTCCGGATCGGTCTTCGGTGGCTGTGGCGATCAACCGCCGCGGCGACTACTCGGTCCGGATCAACGACCGCAAGACCGGCGAGGAGCTGCAGACGCTCACCGGTCCCACGCTCCCGATTCGAGACGTGGCCTATGGTCCCAAGAGCTGGGTGGCGGCGGGCTCGGCCGATGGATCGGTGACGGTCTGGGACGCGAGCAAAGGCGAAAAGCTCTGGCACGACCGCAATGGCGGGATGGTCAATGCGGTCGCCTTCTCTCCGGATGGCAAGTATCTGGGCGCGGTGAAGTCGCACGGTGGGCTCGTGGTCTGGGACGCGGAGACCGGCAAGCAAGTCTTAAAGAGCCAGGATCGCAGCAGCTGGGCACGCGCGGTAACCTTCTCCCCCGACGGCGAAACGGTGGCGGTGGGCTTCGCCGATGGAACGGTCCGGCTGCGCAATGTCGACAGCGGCGAGGAGCTGCCTCCCCTCAAGGGACACGGCGGCGGCGCCTACGACGTCAGCTTCTCCGACGACGGCCGCCTGATGGGCGTCACCGGCGGAGATGGCTCGGTATCGGTCTGGCACGTCAAGGAGCGAAAGCTGCTTCACCGGCTAGATCGCGAAGACTGGAAGAGCGGAAAGGTCGCCTTTGCCCCGGGAGGAGAGCGGCTGGCCTTTGGCTCCACCGATGGCTCGGTCCGCCTGTACGATTGGAAGACCGGGACGGAGACCAAAATCCGAGATTTCGATTCCACCCCCACCTCCTTGAAGCAGGAATTCCAGCTGGGGCCGGTGCAATGGACGGAGGGTGGCCGAACCATTTCCGGCGTCTCCGCGAACGGCACCCTCCGGGAGTGGAGCTTGGCCTAGAAGATGAGACGGTGAGAGCGCGGTGACCCGCGGCTCCAGTCGAGGATCTGACCGGGGTCACCGCAAAGCAACTTTGGCGAAATCACAATGAGAATGGATGCATGGCGACCGTCATAGACCGTCCGGACATCAGCCAATTGGGTTTCTCGGGATACGCGGTGCGCGGCAGTGATGGCGCCACCCTGGTTCCCGCCACGCCGGCCAAGAACGCCGACGTCGAGCTGGAGCACAAACCCGACCTCTACCTCGACGCGGTCAAGAAGAACCCCCAGAGCGGAGACAAGCCGTTCGTCGATCTGATCGTTCCGTCCCTGTCTCTCGATCCGGAGGTGCTCCAGAGCGTCACCGGCGTGACCGGATACGAGGAGCGCGCGCTGTGGCAGATGGCCAGCCTGGGGCCCGCGGAGGAAGGGAGGCCTCCCATTCGCCAGGCGATGGTGCTGTCGCAGCCGATCGCGCCGTCCACCTTCGAGTACGTCCTTCAGCTGCTCGGAGGAATCCGGGGCTCACAGTCGAAGGATCGACTGGTGCTTTTCGTGGGCGATAGCTCTTCCGATGCGCTCACCGGGAAGATCCTCAAGCGGCCGGAGGTGCTGAAGAAGCTGCATGACATCGCCGGTGATGGCGCGGCGCACCTGCTCTGCTTCGTGGGTACCGAAGACGAGCAGATGTTGGCCGACATCCTCGGCATCGAGATGAAGGCCAACGACCCCAAGCTGAACTATTGGGGATCCAAGCCGGGAAGCCGGGCGATCTTCGAGGAGACGGGGGTCCCGCTTCCCGATGGCACCAAGGAATGCCGCACCGCGCGCGATTTGGCGCAGGGGATCGCGGAGCTTCTGGAGAGGCATCCCGAAACCAAGAAGGTGGTGCTCAAGCTCTCCGACGGATTCTCCGGCGACGGCAACGGCATCCTGGACGTCACCTCGCTGCAGAAGGGCCGCGGCTCGGGTGGCGCCGCAGGCTTGGGCTTGACCGAAGAGCGCGTGAAGCAGGTGGAAGAGTTCCTGCCCAAGACCAAGCTGATGGGCGAGCACATGACCTGGGAGATGTACGAGAAAAAGATCCCCGAGATGGGCGCCATCGCGGAGCTCTTCATCGACGGCAAGATCAAGAGCTCCCCCAGTGTCCAGGGCAAGGTGCATGACGACGGCACGGTCGAGATCCTCTCTACCCACGAACAGCTTCTGGGCGGCGAAGACGGCCAGGTGTTCCTGGGCGCCAAGTTCCCCGCCGATGAGCCGTACCGCGCCAAGCTGCAAGAGCTCGGAGAGAAGGTCGGAAAGTCATTGGCTGAGAAGGGGGCCCTGGGCCGCTTTGCCGTGGACTTCATGGCGGTGAAGGACAGCCCGGGCTCTGAAAGCGAGTGGGACGTTCAGGCGATCGAGATCAACCTTCGAGAGGGTGGAACGACCCACCCCTACGAGACGATGCGCGTGCTCACCCATGGCGCAATGGATGAGGACGGCCTATTCAGGGCGCCCGACGGGACCCCCAAGTACTACGTCGCCTCGGACAACGTCCGGGACGAGAGATACGTGGGCATGGATCCGGCGGACGCGGTGGACATCGCCCACCGTCACGGTCTGCACTACGATCCCGAGACCCAGACCGGCATCGCCTTCCACATGCTCGGCCACCTGCGCGACTTCGGGAAGGTTGGGGTGACCTGCATCGCCGATACGCCGGAAGAGGCTCAGAAGCTGTACGACGACACGACCAAGGCGCTGGATCAGGAGGTCGCTCAGCGGCCGGTGCTCTCCAGAATCAAGGAGGCGGAGGTCGAGGCCCCCACCCCTCCGGCCGCCGCGAGCGCCAAGCCCGCTCCGCCACTCTTCCTGATCGGCGATCGGCAGACCCTGCTGCGTCCCAAAGATGGAATCTTCAACGACTGGATGCGCTCGGTCTCTTTCTCGCCCGATCAGTCCCTGCTTGCGGCCGCGGTCAACAACCGCGGCGACTACTCGGTGCGCGTGAACGA
>JBGTHI010000747.1:0-4916 GCA_041746295.1 Myxococcaceae bacterium | reverse complement strand
TTCGGTGGAAGCCTGGGCGGCGGATGGGCCGCGTCCAACTGGGGCGGGGGCACCGAAAACTAGAGACGACTCTGCTTGGCCTGAGCGGCAGGGTGCCGGCCAAGCGGGTGCTTCGCTCAGACTTCGGTGCGGACGACGATTACGGTGATGTTGTCGTCACCGCCGCGCTCATTGGCCAGCGCGATCAGCTTCTTGGGAATCTCCGGCAGCAGCTGATCTCGGACCAGACCCAGCAGCTCCTTGTCCTCGAGCATGTTGGCGAGGCCGTCAGAACAGAGCACGAAGGTGTCGCCCGGCTCGCAGAGCAATCCCATCACATCGACCTGGACTTCCTCTTCGAACCCGACCGATCGCGTGATGATGTTCTTGTAGCGGGAGTGCTTCGCCTCTTCCGGCGTAATCATCCCAGCCTTGATCTGTTCATTGACCAGGGAGTGGTCCTCGCTGATCTGCTGAATCAGATCGCCCCGAACGAGGTAGGCACGGCTGTCGCCCACGTGAGCAAAGAAGGCGTACTCACCCTGCACCAGCAACGAAATGACGGTGGTCCCCATCCCGGTGAGCCGGGGATCTTCCTGGGCCGCCGTAAAGATGGACCTACAGGCGCGCTCGACCGCGGCTCGAATAACATCTGGCAGCGGAGAGTCTTGAAGAGGGCTTTGCTGGGTGAAGATAATTCCGCGTGCCTCGCGTGCCCGGCGGAGCTCGCGGTCGATCGTCTCGACGGCAATCCGCGAAGCAGTTCCGCCGCCTGCGTGGCCACCCATGCCATCGGCCACCACGTAGAGCTGAAGCTCCTCGTCGACCAGGAAGCTGTCCTCGTTGTGGTTGCGCTTACGCCCCACGTCGGTCAGCCCGGCAGCCACCACCTTCAATTGAGTAGGAGCCGTTTGCCCCGCAGTCTTGGACACGGCCAGGATGGTATGTGAGGGTTTAGTTCGGGGCAAGCTATTGAATTCACGCTTCAGCAATCTGTAAGTGGGTCCCCCAGACCACACTCCTGACCCGCGTCTCTCCCTTCTCGGCGGGTCCGGCCACTGCCACAGCGCGGGCTGACCTCCCGGGCAATGGCTTCCTGGAAGACCGTGCAGCAGATCGTTTGGCGGAGCGAACCAACGCCTCCGCCGCGCCGAGCGCCTCCCGCGTCACCTCGACGCCTGAAAGCATTCTGGCCAACTCCCCCGTCCGCTCTTGCGCGCCCTCGAGCGCAGCGAGCTTGGAACGGGTCCTGCCTCCACGCTGAACCTTCTCCACAATCCAGTGATTGTCGGCGTATGCGGCAACCTGGGGCGAATGGGTGATGCAGAGCACCTGGCAGTGGTGGCTCAGCTCCTTGACCATACGTCCAACGACCTCCGCGACCGCTCCCCCGACGCCCGCATCTGCCTCGTCGAGCACATAGCAGCCACAGCCGTCGGCGCCGGCTACCGATCTCTTGAGCGCTAAGAGAAGACGGGCCACTTCGCCGCCCGAAGCCACTTTGGCCAGAGGGCGCAGCGGCTCGCCCGGGTTGGCGTTGAAGTAGAGCTCGACGCCATCCTGTCCGGACGCGGTCAGCGCGGCCAGACGGGTCAGGCGAACCTCGAAGCTGCTCTTGCCCAAAGCCAGGCCTGATAGCCCCTCGCGGACCGCTTGGGCGAGCGACACCGCCGCCTCCGCCCGCGCTCTGGAGAGAAGCTCTGCGCTGGTGCGTGCCACTGCTTCCCGCAGGTCGCGCTCGGCCGAGAGCGACGCGACCGAGAGCTCGCGATTCTCCAACCGCTCCAGCTCAGCCGCCAGCTCGCCTTGGCGGGAGATCAATCCATGAAGATCGGTGGCGTGCTTGCGGCAAAGGTGCCGGATCAGGTCGAGGCGCTCCTCGACCTCCGCCAATCTCTCCGGGTCACCTTCCGCGGTGCCGAGATACCGCGACAAGGCTCGGCCTCCCTCCTCCAGCTCCGCGCGGGCGCTTCGCAGAGATTCCGCGATCACCGCGAGCACCGGATCGAGCTTGGCGCCATCCTGGACCCAGGTCAGCGCCCGACCCACCCGCTCCAGCGCTGAGCCCTCTTCAGAAGAGACCAGAGCCTCGGCATCGTGGGCGGTCTTCCGAAGCTTCTCGATCGAGAGCAGCCGTCGGCGCTCCTCTTCGAGCCTGGAGTCCCGGTCCGGGCTGAGCTCTAGCCGCTGCAACTCTTGAAGCTGGAAGCGGAGAAACTCCACCCGATCCTGGATCTGCCGGGCGTCGCCGCCGAGCGCCGCCAGCTCCATCTCGGTCGCCCGGAGCGCCTGGAAGTCCGCGCGGTAGGCATCCTTCTGAGGCCCCACCGCGCCCACTTGCCCCGCCACTTGATCGAGAAGCTCACCATGGGCAGAGGCGTCCAACAACCGGGTGTGCTCATGCTGGCCGGCGATCTCCACCAAACCCCTCATCAAGCCGGAAAGGACACCTACCGTCACCAGCGAGCCGTTGACGTAGGCCTTGCCGCGGCCGTTGCGCCCCAGCACCCGACGCACCTGGACCTCGTCTCCCAGATCCGGATAGCCGCGCTCCACCAAGCGGCTCCTCAAAGCCGGAGTGGCTCGGAAGATCCCTTCCACAACCGCTTCGTCGCAGCCCGCCCGAACCAGGTCGGCGTCGCCACGCCCGCCCAGGAGCAGACCCAGGGCATCGATCAGGATCGACTTTCCGGCCCCCGTCTCTCCGGTCAGGACGGTGAGGCCCCCGTCGACCTGGAGCTCCGCCTCTTCGATCACCGCAAAATTCGAAATGCGCAGCGCCTGCAGCATAGGACCCTCCATACTGAACAGACTATCAGTCAATTCTGACACTGACCATTCTCTTAGTTCAGAGACACTCGCACGTCTCTAGTCGACGCGGAAAAGCTCCTCCACGTCGCTCTCGGTGAGCGAGGGGGACATGCCCGAGTCGTTGCCCAGGACGCCCGCCGCCAGCTCCCGCTTCCGGTTCTGCAGCGCGAGGATCTTCTCCTCCACGGTGCCCCGGGTGATCAGCTTGTAGCTGATCACCGCCTTGGTTTGACCGATGCGGTGGGTCCGATCGGTTGCCTGGTCTTCCACCGCCGGGTTCCACCAGGGGTCGAAGTGGATCACATAGTCGGCAGCGGTGAGGTTCAGGCCGGTCCCGCCGGCCTTGAGGCTGATGAAGAACAGCGGCGGACCGGAAGGGTCGTTGAACTCGTCCACCTTGGCCATCCGGTCCTTGGTCCGGCCGTCCAGGTAGAGATACGAAAGCCCCTGCGCGTCGGCGCTGCCCTTGAGCAGCTCGAGCATCCCGGTGAACTGGCTGAAGACCAGCGCTCGATGCTTCTCCGCCACCAGATCCGCCACCAGCTCCTCGAACCGCTCCAACTTCGCAGAAGGAGGCAGCGGCGTACCGGGCGGCATCTTGAGCAGCCGGGGATCGCAGCAGACCTGCCGCAACCGCATCAGCGCGGAGAGGATCGAGACCCGGCTCCGGCGGAAGCCCACTTTGTTGATGGCGTCGTACACCTTTCGACGGCTCTGCTCCAGCACCTCGCGGTAGAGCGCCGCCTGACCCGGCTCCATCTCGCAGTAGGCCACGCTCTCCGTCTTGGGCGGCAGCTCCTTCGCGACCTCGGTCTTGAGGCGGCGCAGGATGAAGGGGCGGATCCGGCGCCGCAGCCGCTCCCGGACCTGCGTGTCCCCCTGCACCTGGATCGGATGCTCGTACCGGTCCCCAAAGCTGGAGGGCGAGCCCAGGAAGCCGGGCATCAGGAAATCGAAGATGCTCCAGAGCTCGGAGAGCCGGTTCTCCAGCGGGGTGCCGGTCAACGCCAGCCTTCTCTCCGACTTGAGCGCCTTGCAGGCTTGCGCGGTGGCGGAATCGGCGTTCTTGATGTTCTGCGCTTCGTCCAGGACGACGTAGCGGAAATCGACCTCAGACAGCTCCACCGCGTCCCGGCGAACCAGCGCATAGGAGGTAAGCACCAGATCCGAGTCCTTGAGATCAGCCGCATGCTCCTTGCGGTCCTGACCGTGCCAGACCACGACTCTCAGCTCGGGGGTGAACCGCTCCGCCTCCCGCTCCCAGTTGGCAATCACGCTGGTAGGCGCGACGACCAGCGAGGGCCGGCTCCCATCCTCGTTGCGGCTCTGCTGCAACAGCGACAAGCCCTGGAGGGTCTTGCCCAGACCCATGTCGTCAGCCAGGATTCCCGAGAGGCCGTGGCGGTCGAGGAACCAGAGCCAGGAGAGGCCATCCTGTTGGTAGTGGCGGAGGTTTCCGACGAGCCCGCGAGGCGCCTCGACCGTGGGCACTTCACCGATACCGCGGAAGGCGCGGATCGCCTCGCGCGCCTTCTGCTCGAACTCTGCCCCCCCCACCTCGGCCAGCAGCTCCAACGCCGACGCCTGAAACAGCGGCAGCCGGCTCTTGGCCTTTCCGGGCAACGCCCCGGCCTCTTCCAGAAGATCGGCTGCCCGCTTCAGCTCATGCGGATCGGCTTCGGCGAAAGAGCCGTCCTTCAGTGGAACGAAACGGCGACCCGACTCCAGCCACATCCGTATGGCGCCCAGGTCCAGGCTCTGGTCCTCGGACTGGAACTGCGCATCCAGCTCAAACCACTGAGCCCCTCCCATGGTCACCTTGATCTGCGGCTTCACGCGGGAACGAATGCGGACCTTGGGCGCCTCCGCGGTGAGGATCTCCCAGCTCTTCGGCAGCTGCTTCCGTCCCTCCGCCCAGAACATCAACGCCGCGTCGCCCAGCGCTTCGTAGACGAGCGACGAGGGGTCGTAGCGGAAGCCCAGCTGCACCAGCGTCCTGCCCGCCTCGCGCTCGAGCGGCTCCTCGCGCCGGTAGAGCGTCCGGCCCGCATCGTCGCCTCGAGCGTCGGCCTCGGCCGGGGCGGCGGCGCTGGCATAGCCCAGGTGAACCGCGACCGGCGAGACCG
>JBGTHI010000746.1:0-5128 GCA_041746295.1 Myxococcaceae bacterium | reverse complement strand
CGCGCAAAGCCTGGCCCTCCAAGATCCACGTCGCCACCCGTACCTTTCAAGGGTTGCGGATCGCGGTCAACGGGGAGCTGGACTCCCTGGACAGCTTCCTCAAGGGGTTGCGTACGCTCCTGCGCGAAGGTGGGATCGCGGCGATCATCTCCTTTCATTCGCTGGAGGACCGCGCGGTGAAGGAGGCCTTTCGTAGCCTGGAGGGGCGCTGCGTCTGTCCTCCCGGTCTCCCCATCTGTGGCTGTGTCGCGAAGGGTGGCTTTCGCGTGCTGACCCGCAAAGCGGTCGTTGCACCGGAAGAGGAAGTTGCGCGCAATCCGCGCGCGAGGAGTGCCCGTCTGCGGGCGTTGGAGAGAGTGCGATGAGCCTGAGCCAGAGTCAGAGGATGAAGTTGAAGAAGCAGTTCAGGCCGCACCCGACTCTGAAGGGGGTGCTGCAGCAGTGGTCGATGCCCCTGGCCTTCGGCGCGCTCTTCTCTGTGCTGGGAGTGGCGCATGTCGCCTCACGCGTCACGGTGGTCAGCTCCGGCTACGAGGTCTCGCAGCTGGGCCATCAGGATCGAACCCTGGTTCAGGAGAACGACCGGCTCAAGTTAGAGCTGGCTACCCTGAAGAGCCCGGCCCGCCTGGAGAAGCTGGCGCGGGAGAAGCTGGGGATGGCTCCGGTTCCCGCCGGCGCGATGGTGTTGATGGGCGGACCCTCTCTCGCGGCCGGCCACGCCGAGCGGCACGCCTTCGATGAAGCCGGGGGAACCGCAGGCGCGGCCCTGGCAAGGGTGGATCTGTCTGGTCTGGGAGAAGGGGCGAGGTGAAGGACTACAAGGCGTCGCGCGTTCCCGACGCCACCTCCCGGTGGCTGCGGTTCCGGGTCTGGTTCATGGGGACCCTCTTCTTTGGTCTCCTGGGCGTGGTCTCGCTGCGCGCCGCCCATCTCCAGATCGTGGAGAAGAGCCGGCTGCGCGAGCTGGCGGAGGACCAGTACGTCCGGCAGATCGAGATTCCCGCCCGCCGGGGCGACATCTTCGACCGGCGCGGCGTTCCCCTGGCGCAGAGCGTGGATGT
This sequence comes from Myxococcaceae bacterium, assembly GCA_041746295.1. Taxonomy (GTDB): domain Bacteria; phylum Myxococcota; class Myxococcia; order Myxococcales; family Myxococcaceae; genus JBGTHI01. Next base: position 4,067 of record JBGTHI010000746.1, on the reverse strand, counting down.
CGACTCGGTCTGGGTAGACCCGTCGCTGTTGCCGGATCTGAAGGGAGCCGCGCGGCTCTTGGCCAAGCCGCTGGAGCTCGACGAGAAGGAGCTTCTCGCACGGCTCACCCGCGCCAAGCGGTTTGTCTGGCTCAAGCGACAGGTGAAGCCGTCGGAGGTCGAAGCGGTGAAGGCACTGGGGCTCGTGGCGGTGGGCTTCACCAAGGAGCCGCGGCGGTTTTATCCCCAGCGGGAGCTGGCTTCGCAGGTGGTGGGGATCGTCGGGCAGGACGGGCACGGCCTGGAAGGGCTGGAGCTTGCCTTCGAAGACGAGATGTCGGGGCAGAGCGGCCAGGTCTCGTCACTCCGGGATGCGCACGGCCGCAAACTCTTGTTGGAAGGTGCTTCGCCCCAGGTGGAGCGGCAGGGTGCCTCGATGTCGCTCACGCTCGATCGCCATCTGCAGTACGTGACCGAACGGGCTCTGGCCAAGGCGGTGGATGACGCTCGCGCGTTGGCGGGGACCGCGGTGGTGCTGGAGCCGACCACCGGCGAGATCCTCGCTCTGGCGCAATACCCGTCGTTCAATCCCAACACGCCCAAGGAGACCAGCCGCGATTCAATGCGCAACCGCGCCGCGCTGGACGCCTTTGAACCGGGCTCCACCATGAAGCCGTTCGTGGTGGCCGCTTCGCTCGAGGAAAAGATCCTTCGGCCCAGCGATACGTTTTTTTGCGAGAACGGCGCCTGGGCACTGGGTGGCCATACGATCCATGACACCCACCCCTACGGCTGGCTCACCCCCGCGCGGGTGCTGCACGTTTCGTCCAACATTTGCACCGCGAAGATCGCCCAGATTCTCGGCCGCGAGCGACTGGCGCTCTACTATCAGAAGTTCGGCTTCGGCCAGCGGACCGGGCTGTCGCTCCCGGGCGAGAGCCGCGGCAGCGTTCCCTATCCCAAGGCGGAGTTAAGCCTGGCGACCCAATCCTTCGGCCAGGGCATGAGCGCCACTGCGGTCCAGCTCGCCGCGGCCTACGGTGCCCTGGGGAACGGCGGCCGGTTGATGCGTCCCTACTTGGTCTCGAAGATGGTGGACCCGGACGGAGTGGTGCTGATGGAGCATCATCCTACGCTCGTGCGGCAGGTCATCTCCGAGGAGACGGCGCGTGTAGTGGTCGCGATGATGGAGGGGGTGGTGCAGAAAGACGGCACCGCCCCGCGCGCTCAGATGGTGGAGTACCGGGTGGCGGGGAAGACCGGCACTGCGCAGAAGCCCGACCCGGTGGCGAGGGGCTACTCCGACAAGCGGATCGCCTCCTTCTCGGGCCTGGTCCCCGCCGAGTCCCCGCGGGCGGCAGTCCTGATAATCATCGACGAGCCCAAGACCGACGTCTACGGGGGTCTGGTCGCGGCGCCCGCGTTCAAGGAGATCGCCCAAGCGGCGATGCCCCACCTGGGCGTTCAGCCCTCCGTGGCTGCGTCGCAGGGCTCTTTTCTGGCGGAGGGCTTGGTCCGAAGCGAAGGTCGGGCTCCGCCTCCCGCTCCAAGCGCCGCGCCCGAAGCGGTAACCGATGGGACCGAGACCGGGAAGGTGAAGGTCCCGGACGTCGAGGGGCGGGTGGGGCGCGAGGCGGTAAGTCGTCTCCTGGGTGTGCAGTTGGAGCCGAAGATCGTTGGAAGCGGGCGAGTTGTATCTCAGCGCCCTCCTCCGGGGTCGCTGGTGATAAAGGGAACCCGTGTGACGGTGGAGCTGGCCGCTCGGCCGTGAGCTGCCGTCAGATCGATTTGCCCGAAACGCAGTTGCAAGTTCCGAGGACACGATGAAGCTGACCGATGTGCTGGCGGGGTGTGGTGCGGAGCAGGCCAGCGGAAGCCGTGCGAAGGTGGACGTGACCGGGCTGGCCCAGGACTCCCGGCAGGTGAAGCCGGGCGATCTATTCATCGCGTTGCCCGGAACCAAGGTGGACGGCTCGCAGTTCGTGGCGGAGGCACTGAGCCGCGGCGCGGTGGCGGTCCTGACCGAAAAGAAGGTGGAGACCCAGGTCCCCTCGTTCGTGACGTCGTCCACGCGGAAGGCGCTGGCGATCTGCGCCGCCAATTTCTACGGCAAGCCGGCTGAATCGCTGACCCTGCTGGGGATCACCGGTACCAACGGCAAGACCACGACCGCCTATCTGTTGGAGGCGATCTGCGCGGCGGGTGGTGCGGGCGTGGGCCGGCTAGGCACCATCGAGCATAAATTCGCCGGAAGAACCATTCCGGCCACCCACACCACGCCCGATGCCTTGGAGCTTCATCGGCTGTTCCGCGAGATGGTGGACGCGGGGGCGGACACGGTCGTGATGGAAGTCTCCTCACACGCGCTTGAGCAGGAGCGGGTGCACGGCCTCACCTTCCGGGCGGCAGCCTTCACCAACCTGTCTCGGGACCACCTCGACTACCACAAGGACATCGAGGAGTATTTCCAGGCGAAACGGAAGCTGTTCCTCGAGAACCTCTCGCCGGGGGGGGTGGCTGTCGTCAGTGGCGACGACACCCATGCCAGCCGAATCTACACCGAGCTCCGGGCGATGAAGCGGATGTCCTGGAAGTTCTCTCGCCTGGGCAGCGGTGAGCTCTCCGCCACCAATGCGGAGATGTCCTCTTTTGGCATCAAAGCAACGCTCAAGACCCCGGCGGGAGACATCGCGATCAAGTCTTGCCTGGTCGGCGCTCACAACCTGGACAACATCCTGGCCGCCGCGGGCATAGCGCTGGGCGCGGGCTTCTCCCGCCGCGACGTACAGGACGGCGTCGAGCGGGTCGGGGGAGTGCCCGGACGGATGGAGCGCGTGGATGGTGGCGGAGCCGGAGCCGAATCCGCCGCTCTGGCCCTGGTCGATTACGCCCACACCGACGATGCGCTTCGCCGATCCCTCGAGTCGGCGCGCGGGCTGACGAAGGGGCGGTTGATCGCCGTCTTCGGCTGCGGCGGCGAGCGGGACAAGGGCAAGCGGCCATTGATGGGCACGGCAGCGGCGGAGGCGGCCGATGTCGCCATCGTCACCTCCGACAATCCGCGCTCCGAGGAGCCGGAGGAGATCATCGCCCAGATCACCCCCGGGCTGGAGAAGGGTGGGCTGCGGCGAATCTCGGTGGGCAAGGCCAAGTCGGGCGAGAAGGGTTATCTGGTGGACGCCGACCGCCGCGCGGCGATCCAGTTGGCGGCGGAGCTGGCCAAGCCGGGCGATGTGGTGCTGATTGCCGGCAAGGGCCACGAGACCTACCAGGACATCGGCGGTTCCCGTCGGCCGTTCGACGACCGCGACGAGGCGCGAAAGGCCTTCGGCAAGGCTTAAAGCGGATCGCATGGGGGTTCTCTTCACCAAAGATGAGGTATTGGCGGCCACGGGCGCGAGCCTCCGGTCCAGCAAGTCCCCGTCTACACCGTCGGCTCCCTCGGCCTTCCACTACCAGGGGGTGCAGACCGATACGCGGACCCTGACGCCCGGCTGTCTTTTTGTCGCCCTGGTAGGGGACAAGTTCGATGCGCACGCCTTCGTCGATCAGGCGGCTGCGGCCGGCGCCGCGGGCGCGGTGGTGGCTGCCGGGCGACCGCGACCCGAGACGCCGCCCGGCTTTGTCCTCTACGAGGTCGCCGACACGTTGACCGCTTTGGGTGAGCTGGGACGCGCGCATCGGCGCAGATTCAGCTTTCCGATCGCCGCCGTCACCGGCTCCAACGGAAAGACCACCACCAAAGAGCTGATCGCCAGCATCTTGGGAGTGCGCGGGCGCGCCCACAAGACGCAGGGCAACCTCAACAACGAGGTAGGCGTTCCCCTGACGCTTTTCGCCCTTGAAGCCGGCCAGACAGCCGCAGTGGTGGAGATGGGGATGAGCAATCCCGGCGAGATCTCCCGCCTGGTGAGGTGGGTAGAGCCGGACGTGGGGCTGGTCACCTCGATCAGTGCGGCCCATTTGGCCGGCATGGGCTCGATCGAGGCGATCGCCAAGGCCAAGGGCGAGCTTTTCTTTGGACTGGCCGCGCTTGCGCGCGGGGGATTGGCCGCGCTAGGGCGCGGCGATTCGTATTCGTCTTCATC
>JBGTHI010000745.1:0-4030 GCA_041746295.1 Myxococcaceae bacterium | reverse complement strand
AACCGCAACCACCCGCCTTCCCCGCTGCACCAGCTCCCAGGCTAAACGCCCGTTTGCACAGCCCAAAACCAGCACAGGCCCGTCCGCCTGAGCGGACCGGGAGGCAACCTGCGCGTAGAAGCTGAGGTCCGGGCTGGTGGTGACCAGGCGAAGGACGGGGGCCCGGCGGGGTTGGTGAGTATGAAGCATCGTTCTGGGGACTACCACACCGGTCCCACGTCCCGCTCGCCAATCCGACCGCTCTCTTTGCAACAGCTCGAGCCCATGCTTGGGCAATTCTTCAGACTCGCAAGTAATTCGAAAGGTTCGAGGCTGTTGGGCCATCTGAGGGATTGTCTGGGGTGACCCAATGTCATACCTAGGGGACGCTCGCTACATTGAGCTACAGTCGGCCGCTGCGCCGGCACCGAGGAGTGGACGTGATGAAAGGCCGGTTCGGTTGGCTGGTGTTGGCGCTGGGGTTGGGGTTGGGCATTTTCGCCTGCAGCGATTCAAACGTGGTTGACAACCCGCAGCCGGATCCGCTGCCGGGCGCTGATGCCGGGATCGATCCCGAGGACAGCGGCACCTCGACCGAGGACTCAGGCACCGTCGACCCCGATGCGGGCATCGACGCAGGTAGCGACGCCGGTACCCCCGCCGATGGCGGCGTCGTCTTCAATCCAGGAGCTCCCGTTCCTACCCCGACGCTCGCTGACTGGAAGTTCTTCGGCCGCGGGGAGGGTGGGCCAAAGAATGTGCTCGGCGTGACTTCAGATCAGGACGGCAACATCTGGGTGGCGGGAGGAGCCGATGGTCTGTTCCTACTGACGCCGGGCGCGACCGCGTTCCGCCGCTTTACCATCGCGGACGGGCTCACCCCAATCGAGCATCCGACCGGCAACAAGCAGCAGCCGGTCCTCTCGGTCGCGGGAGGCAAGGCCGGCGAAGTGTTCGTCGGCTACAAGGCCGATGACAACGCGGAGAAGCTCACGACCGCGCAGCAGGCCGATCCCGCCAACAAGTGGATCATCAAGAGCGGCGATGTGGACGCCGTTACCCTGGCCGGCACGGGCATCGCGGTCAAACACCTCGACATCTTCAGCCCCGCCGGCACCTTCACCGAGAACAACGTCCCCTCGACCCAGAACCGCGAGAAGATCTTCTCGGTAGAGCGGATCACCTACAATCCCGCGAACGGCGACGCGATCTTCGGCTCGCCCCACGGCGTGTCGATGTGGGATGGCCCCGCGAAGCGCGTGCAGGAGCACGTCCACGCCGACATCAACGGCTTCATCAAAGAGACCGACACGTCTGTCACGATCCTCAGCGACGCCTGGAAAGGCCTTGCAGTCGCTCCGTCTGGCGACCTCTGGATCGCAGGCGCCTACCGGACCGGGCGAGTTGCACTGGCACGCACCCGCAACATCGAAGGCGGCGTTCAGCCCCCGCGTCCCTTCATCGACATCTATCCAGACGCCGTCCCCGCGAATCCAAAGCCGTCGCAGCGCGTGGACGACAACGTCTACGACCTGGCCATGAACCCGGATGGATCTTTCTGGACAGCCTCCCTCGGTCGGGGCTTGGCCTTGATTGTTCCGAACGCGGACGCGACTCCCGCCTCGCTCACCCGCATCGAGCCCACCGCGTTCTTCGCGAACGCCAGATTCACCGCCCTGGAGCGAGACACCACGGACGGCTCAGTCTGGGTCGGTCACCAGGCAGGAGGCGTGAGCCGTCGGATGGCCTCTGGAGAAATCCAAAACTACTCAGGAGCTTTCTTGGCCTCCAATCCCAGGTCGGATGCTCTGCTCAACGTCGATGTCCCCGATATCCAGAGCGATACCTTCGGAGGTCAGCGCCGTTTGCTGGTTGCCTTCTACGCTGGCGCGATTGGCATCTACACCGGCCCGTAGTCACAACATCGGCGGCACCGCAGCACCTCGACCGAGATCATCTGTCTCATTTTTTGAGATTCGATGGTCTCGGTCGTTCGTTTTCTCTCGCTGACTAAGCCCGCCGATAACAATTGTTGCCGCCGAGACAGCCAGGCAGCCCCCCCTCCCTTGTCTCTCTCTGAAGATCCCTCTACAGCCCAACTCATCCCGCAAGCGGGGTGGATTCAAAGGGGGCTTCGGTGGTCGGTCGTTCGCGGTGGCTTTGGGCGGTGGGGTTGGGGCTGTTTCTGTCCAGCTGTGGCGAGGGCGTGATCGGCGAGATCCAGTCGCTCCCCGGCGATCCCGACAATCCGAGCGTCGAGCCGCCCGATGGCACACCGCCGAGTCCGCCCGTCCTGCCCCCCGTGCCGCCGCTCAAGCCGGAGACGCCGAGCAATCTGGAGGGCTGGCAGTTTTTCGGTCCCGTCCATGGCGCCCCAAAGCAGGTCTTCGGCGTCTCGTCCGATGCGGGCGGCAATATCTGGGTGGCTGGTGGCGAGGAAGGGCTGTTCGTTCTCCAGTACGGCAGCTCGCAGTTCCGGAAGTTCACCATCGCTGAGGGGCTCACCCCGTTGAAGGATCCCGCCAAGGGCAACACCCAGCAGCCGGTCATCTCCGTGGCGGGCGCGGAACGCGGTAGCGTCTTCGTCGGCTACCGCGGCGTCCACGCCGGTAAGGAGGAAGCGGATCCGGCCTTTATGGTAAAAAGCGGCGACGCCGACAAGGTGACCCTCTCACTGGGCACCGCGATCAGCGTCATCCACCTGGACATCTTCTCTCCAGAAGGAACGCCCGGGCTGCCCAGCGGCCGGGAGAAGATCCGCGACATCCACCGCATCCTCTACAATCGCAACACCGGCGACGTCTGGTTCGGCGGCAACCACGGCGTGGCGATGTACGACGCCAAGCTGCGCAAGGTGGTGGAGCACGTCCACGCCCATATCCTGGGCTACCTGCCGTCGGGCCATTACACCATGCTCTCCGGCGACTGGAAGGGGATCGGGCTCGACTCGACCGGAGATCTCTGGATGGGCGGCGGCCACCGGCTCGCCAAGAACCGCTTCGCCACCCGGAACCGGAGGTTCTATTCGCTGCAGAGGCGCCCGTATGTCGACGTCTGGCCCGACGAGAACCCCGACGAGGACGGCTCGCGCCCGGATGAGCGGACCGATGACTTCGTGGAGGATCTGGCGATCGGCAAGGACGGCTCAGTCTGGGTCGGCTCGATCCGCAATGCGCTGGCCCGGCTGCCCGTGCACGGAGACCGCGAGTACCTGCGCGACGGCCTGGTCAATCCCAAGGTCACCGCCCTGGAGACCGACCCCAGCGACGGGTCGGTTTGGGTGGGCTCGATCTACGGCGGCTTGACCCGCATCCGCGGCAGCGAGAAGAAGATCATCGGCGAAGGTCGGCTGGGACACGACCTGGCCATCGGCGCCATCCCCGACATCCAGAGCGACCTGCTCAACGGTACCCGGCGGATCCTGGTGGCCTTTGGCGCGGGTGCGGTCGGCGTCTACACCGGCCCATAGGGTTTTGGCAGAATGGGTGCGGGAGTCCTCACCCGCCCATAGAATCTGTGGGGCATGCCCAACGGTCCGTCCATTCCCATCCCCCTGCAGACGGTCTCCGTAGCCCGGCCGCGAGGCGACAGACTCGCCGCACAGCATTTCCATCTCGTACTGGTGAACACCGATCAGGCGGGCAGGGCCTTCTCGCTCTCCGAGGAGGATGTCACCAAGATCGGCAAGGCGCCGGACAACGACGTGGTGATCGACCATCCCACCGTCAGCCGGAACCATCTGTTGGTGAAGCGGCTGGGACAGCGGTTCATGGTCCAGGACCAGGGCTCCACCAACGGAACCTTCATCGACGGCGCTCAGGTGCGCGAGGCCTATCTGAAGCCGGGCTCGCTCCTGGAGGTCGGGGACGTTCAGCTTCGCTTCAAGCCGCAAGTCGAGCCGATGGAGATCGCCCCGGCCGCGGAGGACAAGCTGGGGGGCCTGGTGGGCACCAGCGTGGCGATGCGGCAGATCTTCGCCCTCCTCAAGCGGATCGCCCCCACCGACTCGACGTTGCTGCTGGTGGGTGAGACCGGTTCGGGCAAGGGCGCG
>JBGTHI010000744.1:0-4795 GCA_041746295.1 Myxococcaceae bacterium | reverse complement strand
TGCCGCTCCACCACGCCGCGGCTTCCGCCGTCGCCTCCCCGGGTGGCGAGTAGCGAGCAGAGCTGCTCCACCCATACGGACAACGCTCCGGGCACTTCGCCCTCCGCGGGCTCCGCGCGTCGCCGCCCGCCGCTCTGGATGACCGCGATCCGGTTTCCGGTGGGGGCGCTCAGCTCCATTCGGCAGCGCCCGGGCGATCTGAGCGAGAACACGGCGTCTACCTGAAGGTCGGCTCGATCACTGGGCAGCTTCAGAGCGGCCGCCACGGCGTTGCCGACATCGCCAAAAAAGGCGGAGGTTCCTTCCACTCTCAGCGTGACCGCCCCGTGCTCGTCCCTCGCCTCGCCCATCCGGCGAACAATGGCGCCCGAAGGCAAAAGATAGGCTGCCGCGACGGCGGAGAGGAGCAGCGCCGGTAGCACCAGGCCGGCGGCGGTGGGGCGCCAACAGCGCGCGAACGCATTTTCCAGCATGAGCGCCGGACATTAATGAGGCACAGTGGCTGCATCAAGGCTGCACTGGAGAAATGAACCGATGCGCATGGCCCACTGGCTCGCCCTCTCATTCCTCGCTTCGGTGGCGTTCCCGGCCATCGCTTCGGCGCAGGTCGACATCTCGCTTCGGGACCTCTACAACGCGAGAACCCTCTCCATGGGCGGGGCTTTTCGCGCCCTGGCATACGGCACCGAGGTGATCGAGGGGAACCCGGCAGGCCTCGCCGCCCGCAAGCGCTACCTGGTCGAGGTGACCGGCGCCTATGATCCCAACTCCGACTTCGGCTCGGGCAGCATCGGCGCGATGGACAGCAGCACCAGCTTCCTCGCTGCGGGCATCAACTACCGCTACCTGGTCGACGGCGGCCATCCATTCCGGCGCGGCCACCAGGCCACCGTGGGGCTGGCGATTCCGATCGCCAGCCGGATCTTCCTTGGCGCCTCCGGCAAGTATCTCAACCTCGGCGGCCTTGGCGCGCGAAATGGGGTTACCGCCGACGCCGGGCTGCTGATCCGGATCGCCGACTCCATCGGGATCTCGATCTCCGGTCACAACCTGATCGATATGCGCGTGGTGGACTTTCGCCCCTACTTCGCCGCTGGGGTGGGATACGCCGCGGGCCCCCTGGCGGTCGCGGTCGATGTCCGGGCCGACTTCGCTTCGGTGAAAGATCAGACTCGCCTCACCTATCACGGTGGCGCCGAGCTCTTCGTCACCGAGGGGCTCCCGATTAGGGCCGGCTTCGAGCGCGACCAACTCAACCACGCGAGCTACTGGAGCGCGGGCTTCGGCCTGGTCGATACCGGCGGGGGGCTGGACTTCGCCTACCGTCACGAGCTGGGAAGCGAGCAGAGCCGGCTCTTCCTGGCAACCATTCGGGTGGTGATGAACTAACAATCCCCGCAAGCCAAACAGCCCCAACGTCCCTCCGCTCGGGGAACGCACTCCGAGCAAATGACATGCAACTTCTCGTCGCACAGAGCCGGTTGGGGGGCGTCGCGCCCGCAAACACCACATGAGGGCGGCACCAGCTGCTGGGTCGCCCAGTCATATTCAAGCACAAGCTCACGCTGGGCCTTTCGACGCCGCGCGCTGATCGAGAGCATCGCCACGGGCGCTTCGACCCACAGGGCCGCAGCAAGGGCCATCTCGAAACGTACCTGGCCGCGATCCTTCAACTCCTGGAGCTTGCTCGCACGTTCTCGCTCGATGGCCGCTTCCTTGAGGGCCATGTCCTCGGCCGTCACTTTGCTTCGCCTCATCCGCTTGCTCAGCTCCAGGCAGAGCCCATCGAAATACAGCTGTATTCGGCTCTGGTCGCGCTCTTGCCGCCGCGCAAACCCTTCGAGGGCGGAGCGTGACTGCTCTCTGGCTTTCGCCTCGGCCCTCACCAGCGCCGCCCGAGCAGCTTCGGTCAGCCCCATGCGGTGGGCCGGCGTAACCGACTTCAACTCACCGCGGCCTCGAGCCGCTTCCCAGAACCCCGGCACTCCCCGTCGAGACCGTATCGAGACGGTCTCTTCGATCAGCCCGTCCCGCCGATCGTCCATCAAGAGTGAATACCGGGCAAACACCACCAGGCGCGGAGCCGTACCCGACCGCACCTCTTCCAGCGCATGGACGGCATTGCGGAAGATGAAGCGCTCACCTGCGGTTCGAGCCAGAGACTCCTTGGGCGTTTCCAGATCGAGCTTGAGCCCAGCCCAAGGGATCTGCCGGGTCGCTTCATCGAGGAGCTTCTCCAGGACAGGGGAGCCATACCCTATCCAGACCGAACCGTTCTCAGGCTGCTCGGTATACCAGCCGTGTTCAGGGAGACCGAGGGGAGCCGTCAACTCCAAGGGTTGTAGAATCTCAGCTCCCACCTCGCGGGGCTCCACCAGCGCCCCACGGCGTTCGGAGAAGGTCTCGACGAAGGCAAGAGGCGTGTTCACGTTTCAAAGTCCTCAGCGAACAGCTTCTGATCCAGCTTCTTGACTTGCTCGTAGCCGCTCCGGGCCCGAACGAGGTCGGCAGCCAAGGCCTCGAACCCTTCGTGCAACGAGGTTTCGTCTCGGCTCGAGGTGTAGAGATCAAAGACTCGCTCATCGAACTCCTTTTCGCCCAGCGCTCGACCCAGGATGAGATCGATCTCGCCGATCACCAACTCGAACAGATGAATCCTGCGCTCGAGCACGTCCAGAATGCGCTCTTCGGCGCTTCGGGCGTTACACAGCGAGAAGATATGGACCTCCTGCTGCTGGCCAATGCGGTGCAGCCTTCCGATACGCTGCTCGATCTTCATCGGATTCCAGGGCAGGTCGAAGTTGACCAGCACGTTGGCGAACTGGAGGTTGCGCCCCTCTCCCCCTACCTCCGTGCAGAGCAACACCCGGGCGTGCTCGCGAAAGGTGTGAACGGCCTGATCCTTCTCTGGACCACTCATTCCCCCATGAAAGGCGACCCAGGGGATCTGGTGGGCCTCCAACGTCTGTGAGAGTGCTTCCAAGGTGGCCTTGAAGCGTGTGAAGACCACGACCTTCCCAGAGCTCTGCGCAATAACCTCCAAGAGCCGCCCCATCTTGCGAGAGGGTGCCGAGGCTGCGACGCGGGCCAGCTCCCGGAGCACGGGCTTGTTCGGGGCTACGCCGCCCGGCTCGGACTCGGAAGAGGGATCCTCGCTTCCGGCGCGCGTCAGAGTGTGAAGGGCCGCTTGAGGGCTCGAGCCAGCGGCCTCCATCAAGAATCGCAGGCCGAGCCTTCGTGTCGCGGGCGCTTCCGCGCATCTTCGAACCTCGGTGAGGATGGCTTGGTACAAGACCTGCTCGGCCTCGGTGGGCTCGACGACCAGCGTCTGGGCGAACCGGGGAGGCAGGGCCACCGAAAGTCCGGCGCGGGCCCGCGTGTTCCGGACCATCACTTCGCCCAGGAGCGAACGCAAACCTTCCCCGTTCTTGGGGCTGAGCGGGTCGCCCGTGGAGATGAAGCGCTTCTTGAACTCGGCCGGCGTGGAGAGCTGGCCGGGCTTGAGGAGGGTGATGAGGTTATAGAGTTCCTCCAAGCCGGTCTCGACAGGGGTGGCAGTGATGAGCAGCAAATAGCGGCTCTTGAGCTGGTTGATGAGTCGCCAGCCGGCGGTATTGCGGTTTTTGACATGGTGGGCTTCGTCGATGGCGACCAAATCCCAGGGGACGGCAGCCACATGGGGCGCGTGGCGCTCCAGCTTGGCCAGGTGCAGAGAGGCGACGAGCACCCCTGGTTTTTTCCAGGCGGAGAGGGGATCTCCCGAGCGAAACTGGGGCTCATCCGTCGAGCGAGCCGAGATCTGAAACTTCTCCCGCAGCTCTTCCGTCCACTGTCCCACCAGGGCGCTGGGCACCAGCACCAGCGCCCTGCTGGCCATTCCGCGCAAGAGCATCTCTTTGACGAGCATGCCCGATTCGACGGTCTTGCCGAGCCCCACCTCGTCCGCGAGCAAGGCGCGCCCCCTCAGCCGGCGGAGCACCTTAAGGACAGTCTCCACCTGGTAATCGAGGCGCTGTACTCCGCGCAGGTGAGGGAGGCAAAGCAGCTCGTCGAACTGCTCCGTCAACCGAAGGCGCCAGGCAGAGAGGCAGAGCTCCACGTCCAGGAGGTCCGTGGGAGGAGCACTGAATACGGCGTCCGGATCGTTGGCTCTGGGTTGAAGAGCATCAAGGACCTGATCTCGCGCCCGCGGCTTCTTCGCCTTGGGCCTGGGCGCGGAGGGATCAACGCTAATCTGGAGGCTGCCTTCGCTCATCCTTGACCTCGGGTTCCCTTACCCGAAGAAAGGATGTTCCTTCCAGCACTTTATGAGGCCCTCATGATCCACAGAACCAACGAAGGGCCAAACCCGCGCTGCATCGCCGCCGACGCCCGGAAGGATGCCGGCTACCGGGAGGCGTTGGGGAGCGAGCGGGCTGACCTCCTGCTCACCGATCCCCCCTACTGCCTGCTGACCCGCCGGAGAAAGGGCGGCGATCTCCGGGATCCCAAGGGGCGGAAGATCGATCGCGATCCGGTGCTTCGCTTCGAGAGTGTCCGCGACTACCGACTCTTCAGCGCCGACTGGCTGGGGGCCGCTTCGCGCTGGGTCAAGCCGGGGAGGCCGTGGGTCATCTGGACCAACTTCCTGGGCAAGCCGGCGATCCTCGAAGCCGCGGCGGCATTGGGGCATCGCGCGCTCTGGGGGGAGTTCACCTGGGCCAAGCGCAGCAAGGAGACGGGCGGCAGCGAGCAGCTGGCGCGGATCTACGAGGTGGCGCTAGTGCTGGGTCGCGAGCCGCCGCCTCAGCCGGCG
>JBGTHI010000743.1:0-2304 GCA_041746295.1 Myxococcaceae bacterium | reverse complement strand
GGTCTCCCCGACTCGGCTCTCGAAGACCATCTCCTCATCGAGCTCGCCGACCCGCGCCGTGCCCGTCTCCGACCCGGAGCCGGCACCAGCGAGGAAGACGCCGTAGAGGCCGCGGTCGGGGATGGTGCCGCCGTTGATCACCGCCACCCGGCGCGACCCTTCGCGCGCCTTGATCTTCCCGGCCAGCCGGTCCCAGGTGATCCGCGGCTGCAGATCGGCGAAGTCGTCTGAGGTGAAGCGGCCGGCCAGCATATCCAGCACGCCATCGAAGAGGGTGCGACTCAAGTCGGCGAACGGAGCGGTGGAACGGACCAGGCCGTAGAGCGCCTCGACGTTCCACTCCTCCAGCGCGACCATCGCCACGATCTGCTGAGCCAGGATGTCGAGCGGGTTGCGCGGATACCGCGACGACTCGACGTGGCCCTCGTGCATGGCGCGGGTCAACGCGGCGCAGGCTACCAGGTCCGACCGAAACTTGGGGAAGATGATCCCCTGGCTGGAGGCGTCGACCCGGTGGCCGGCCCGCCCGATCCGCTGCATCCCGCTGGCGACAGAGGGCGGAGCCTCGATCTGGATCACAAGATCGATCGCCCCCATGTCGATGCCCAGCTCGAGCGACGAGGTCGCCACCAGCCCCCGGACCCGTCCCGCCTTGAGCGCATCTTCGATCTGCGTCCGCTGCGCGCGCGCGATCGAGCCATGGTGCGCCAGGACCAACGATTCTTCGGCAAGCTCGTTCAGCGCTCCCGCCAGCCGCTCCGCGACCCGCCGGCTGTTGACGAAGATCAGGGTCGATCGATGGGACCGAACCAGCTCCAGGAGGCGGGGGTGGATCGCGGCCCAAATCGAGGTCCGCACCGGCCCCTGACTGGCGGGGCCGCTGGGAATCTCTACCGGCTGGCCTAGCTTGGCCATATCCTCCACCGGCACCTCGATCTTCAGCTCAAGAGCCCGCTTTGCCCCCGCATTGACCAGGGTGACCGGGCGGAAGGCGATCCCGGACGAGAAAGGCTCGCCGAGCTCTTCTCGAAAGGACTCGGCCATGGCGGTCTGGCCATCGACCGGCTTCAGCGACACATCGACCTCCGAGGTATTCGCGCCGCCCAGGAAGTGCGCCACCTCCTCCAGTGGCCTCTGCGTCGCAGAGAGGCCGATCCGCTGCAGCGGCTTACCCACCCATCGCTCCAGCCGCACGAGCGAAAGCGCCAGATGCGCCCCGCGCTTGGTGGGGACGAGGGCGTGGATCTCGTCGACGATCACGGTGTCGACCCAGCGGAGCACCTCGCGCGCGTTGGACGTGAGCAGCAGATAGAGCGACTCCGGGGTGGTGATCAGGATGTCGGTGGGCTCGCGCTGGAAGCGGGAGCGCTCGGCCGAAGGCGTGTCGCCGGTCCGGGTGCCGATGGTGGGAATCCGGAAGCTGTCTCCGCGGGCCGCGGCGACATTGGCGATACCGGCGAGCGGGGCCCGCAGATTGCGTTCGACATCCACCGCCAGCGCCTTCAGCGGCGAGATGTAGAGGATCCGGCAGCGCTCCTTCTTCTCCGGCGCCGGTGAGAACATCAGCCGGTCGATGCACTTGAGGAACGCCGCCAGCGTCTTCCCGGTTCCGGTGGGTGCCAGGATCAGCGTCGACTCGCCGCGCGAGATGGCGGGCCAGCCTTCTCGCTGCGGAGGTGTTGGCTCCGGAAAGGAGGACAGAAACCAGTCGCGGACCGCCGGGTTAAAGCCGACGCTGTCGAGCGAGGAGCCGGTCGAGCTCATGGCGTTAAGCTAGCGCCGAAGGGCGGGCCGCGCTCGGGGTTTTGCTCTTAGGAGAGCGAATGGAACAGATCAAGGAACCGCGCAGCGAACACCTTTATCTGCTCCGTAGTCACGGCGGCGGGATCGATGCGGGTGGCACGCGCCACCTCTCTCGCCGTTCGCGCGAGATCAGCGTCGGTCCCCTTGTCGCGGAATATGCGATCGGCCATTTTCTCGTAGTCCCGGGCCAACAAGCTGTCAGTTCCACCGTAGATATTGAACAGCTCATCGGCAGCGGCCGCGGCTCGAGGGTCACCTGTCACAGAAGGAAGATTGGGGATCTCGCCAATGGGCGGCGGTTCGTACTTGCCTGGCTCCATAGGGGCCGCAACTGACCCAGTATCGGTGGGGACATCGCTCGTTGCCGATGGGCCCGCCGTGTGGCCCGCGTCGGCGCCCGCTGGATCCACTCCGCTCAAATCGTGCTCGGCAACCACATCCGTCCTTCCGCCGGTGCTGTCGACCTGGGGCGCACCCGCATCGACCACCGGCTCGGCACCG
>JBGTHI010000742.1:0-1704 GCA_041746295.1 Myxococcaceae bacterium | reverse complement strand
AGCGGGCCGGTGTAGCCGATCTCTTTCAGCGTCCGCAGGTAGTTCTCCATTCCTACGTCCCCCTCGCCTAGGGGAACCTCGGCCCCCCATTCCTCGCCCGGCCGGGCTGCCCACTTGGCGTCTTTGCAATGCACGCTGCGGACGTACTGGCCGAGCTTCTTCAGGGCGGCGATCGGTTCGCCCGTCCCGTAGAGGATCATGTTGGCCGGGTCGAAGTTGATGAACAGGTTGTTGCGGTTCACGTTGGTGATGAACTGTAGCAGCCCATCGGCCGTCTCTTGCCCGGTCTCGAGGTGCAGGCTTTGTCCGTTGCCGCGGCAGTGATCGCAGATGGCGCGGGTGGTGGTGACGATGTCCATGTAGAGCGGATCGCGGGCGTCGTGCGGCACGAAGCCCAGGTGCAGGGCGGTGACTTTCACGCCCAGCAGCCGGGTGAAGTCGGAGATTTCTTTCAGCTCTTGGATCCGCTCCGCCCGCGTCTCCGGCGGCACCAGGCCGACCGTGCGGGTCACGGTGGGGATATCCGCATAACTCTCCCCGCCGAAGCCGGCGAACACGGCCGAGATGGTGATGTTGGCCGCTTTCAGCCGCGCCAGAAAGTCCTGCGCCGTCGCCGGCGTACGATTCTGAGCCTCTGGGGCGTGCAGGTGAATGGTTGGCACCCCCAGCTCGCGAGCCACCTCCAGCTTCACGCCCAAGCCTGCATCAAGGCTCGTAAACACGCCCAGCGGCCATTTATCCACGGGATGATCCTTATATCCTTATGGGAATCGGCGGAAGAGAATTCTGACGATATGCTGCTTCGAGCCTCGAATCATACCCCGAGCCTCGAATCATACCCCTCGCGTCCAGACGCTTCAAACGGGGAACTTGGCCCACTTGGCTTACGACCGCTGGCCAAACGGCCAAGGCTTATTTGCCCGGCAGCTTGTCGGGAGATTTGGGAAGCTTGCCCTCCTTGAGCAGGTCGCCGAACGTCGGAGACTTCTTGTCGTTGGGGTCCGAGGGGTCTTTCTCGACGGTCTCGAGCGCCTTGCGGACTTTCGCCTGGGCCACCTTGAAGATCTCGGGCATGGCCTTTTCCGCCTTGAAGGTCAGGTCGTCGGCGTCTTTCTTCGTCAGCAGCTTCTTGAGGGCCTTGCCGTACTCGTTGTGATGCTTGCGGTCGTCTGTGCCGCCGATATGGCAAAAGTTGCAACTGCTGGTGCCGTAGGCGGTCTTCATCGCCGTGTCGCCCATGTTCGGGAAGTACCTCTCGTCGAATAACTTCTTGAACGGGGGTTGGGCCGCGGCGGAGTCGCAGAGCAGGGTCCAACCGGCAACCAGGGCCACAAACAAAGACAGGCCAACCAGCAGGCTTTTCATGGGAACCTCCTCGGGCATGGGAAGACCACGAGCGTTCGGTCGAGTCGCCGGGGGGCGGCTGACGCGCCACGCACGCATCATTCTACGATGATAGCGGTGCAGGCGGCGTGATGCACGAAAGAGGTCCGTTGCTACGCCATGCTGGGGCCTCACCCTGCCGCTACGGAGTGTTATCCACCGAACACGTTCGCGGTCGCCGCCCGCGCGTTGTGCGATGGCTCTTGCTGACCGTCTTCCAATACGCCTGGTCTCCCAGCCGCCCCCGCTGGCACTGCGGGCAAAAGAACGTCGATCGCTGGGCCTGTACGACGCGTACGATCTCTCCGCGGCCGCAGGTCG
>JBGTHI010000741.1:0-2069 GCA_041746295.1 Myxococcaceae bacterium | reverse complement strand
GAAACATGCCTGGTCACTTCACGGATGGTGAGTCTGCCCTGCAGCGTAAGGTTCTCGGTTTGGCCGCCGGTCATTCGCGCAGCCAGCACAATGGGGCCGTCAGCTTGAAAATTGGCGGTGGGAAACCGATCGGTTTCCAGGGCCCTGGTTCTAAGGGCATCGTCCCTCCTGGGATCATCGCTTACCAGCTTTGAGACATCGACCAAAATATCGATCTCCTTCACTGCATAATCTTGACCCACTGTCTCCACTGTTAAACCTCCCGAAACCACCTCGCTGCGTCCAACTGCATAAGTAGCGAAAGGCCGGTTGGCAAGCTTCTCCCGAACACGGTAGCCCGCCACCGAGCCGGAATGAATAACCCAGTTGCCTTCCAGACTGGGGGTGGCAGCGCCGGCCTCGGCAGGTCCGAGGAAGGAGTTCCTGGCAACCGCTAGCTCATTGGGTGTAGAGGGCTGGAGCGCTGAGTACACGATCCCTCCTCCCGTCACGCCAATAAATGCCAGGACTCCCAAGAATTTTTGGCCATTGGTCACCGGGGCAAGGGTTCCCATGTAGTAGCCGTGTACATCGTTTGCGGCCTCTCTAAGCGGGACGAGTACTGGATCCCTACTTACTCAGCAGACCGCAGGCGCGTGAGAGGGCCGTGAATCCTTATTAAGAACAACCTGAGAAATCGTTGGGACCTTTGGCGCCTTCTAAGGGATCGGCAGGGGGGCCGGGAGAAAAGGGCAAGGCCGGCAGGGTGAAGCGAACCAGTGTTCCGCCACCTTCCGCCGCCTCCGCCCGCACCGACCCTCCGTGGGACTCTGCCACCCGGCGGACGATGGCCAGACCCAGCCCGCTCCCGGGGAGTGATCGGGCGCTGGAGGCCCGGTAGAAGCGATCGAAGACGTAGGGAAGATCCTCCTCGTTGATGCCGGGCCCATGATCCCGAACGGTCAGCTCGCCCCCGCTGAGCTTGACCTCAACCTTTGCGTCCGGCGGGCTCCACTTCGCTGCGTTGTCCAGAAGATTCGTGATCGCTCGGTCAAGTCTTGAGGGTGCTGCTCTGACCAGTGAGGGTTTGAGTTTTGCCTCCAGCTCTATCAGCGGCCAGTGGGTGCGGGTCTTCTGAATGACCCCTTCGACGATGTGGTCGAACCGCACCTCCTCCACCCCTATCTCCGGCTCGTCGTCGCGGGCAAGATCGATAAGGTCCCCTACCAGGCTGGTTAGCTCGCTGATCTGGCTGGTGAGATCTCTGAGCAGACCTTCCCGTTCCGCGTCGGGTAGCTTGTCCGCCCGCGCCAGCACCTCGATGTTGGTCCGCAGGCTGGTGAGCGGAGTTCTGAGTTCATGTGATGCATCGGCTACCAGCTGGCGTTGCGACTTCAGCGAATCATCCAGCGCCTGCAGCATCGAGTTAAAGCTGTTGGCCAGCCTGCTGAGCTCGTCGGATCCAACAGGCTCAATCCGGTGGATCAGGCTACGGGTCTGAGCGACCCGTTCGGCGCCCTCCGTCAGCTGCTGGACCGGAACGAGGGCGGCCCGGGCAACAATTCTGCCCAGCGCCGCGGCCAGGGCAACTCCGCTGGCGGAAATGATGATGAGTAGAAGTCCCAGACGTTGAAGAACCAGGTCCACCTCGTCAAGCGGTCGGGCAACCTGCAAAGCGGTGTTGAACAGCAACGGAGTGGTGAGCACACGAACGTGGTGCCCGGAGACCTCCATATCTACAAAGAAGGTCCCAAGAGTTCCCGCAGCAACTTTCTTGGCGCTTGCGGTCACCGGGATCACGATGGGCTCGGCGTCGAACCTGAGCGACGAGCCGTCGGCCCCCGACCCCAAGAGCAAGAAGGCAAAGTCGATCACCGGCAAGTCGCCGATGCAGATCGCTGTGGGCCGCCTGCTGCGCGACAAGATCGCCGTCGTCTGTGGCCTCGTGGTCCTCTTCTTCATCCTGGTGGCCGTCTTCGCCGGCACGATCTGCTCCATCTTCAACGTGGACACCGAGACGGTGCTCGCGTCGACGCGAGTGGACATGCTCGGCGGTGCGCTGCCCCTCAAGGGTCCGCCCAACCACGGCT
>JBGTHI010000740.1:0-7394 GCA_041746295.1 Myxococcaceae bacterium | reverse complement strand
GAGGCGGCGGCTGACGCCGCTGCTCGCGGTGTGGCTTTCGGGCGGTCACGGCCACTCTTGGCGTTGCCAGTCGTCGGCACGGGCGAAGGGGGCGCGCACGACATTAAGGGTGGTGTGAGTGACCAGCTCGTCGCGGAGCTGCTCCGATCGGCGCAAGGCGGTCCGGTGGACATCGTCCTGGTGACACATACCGATGCGGCGCTTTCGGCAGCCCAGACGGCCCGGCGGCAACACTCGGGCGCGTGGTCGGAGATCGATTGGGCCTTGCATGAGAAGGCCAAGAGCCTCGCGGCTATCGCGCGGCGAGAGCGTCTTGTGCTCTTCATTGGTGCGGGCGCGAGTCGTGGCGCCGGGTTGCCCGGTTGGCGGCAACTGCTGGACGACCTCGCGGGCGAGGTGGACCTCGATTCAAAATCGGACGCGTGGAAGCACACCGACAATCTCGACCAGGGGCGCCTGATAGCCCAGAGGTTCGAAGAGCGTGGCCACAACCTCGTAGACCGGATTTCGAAACGACTTGACGTGCCGTGGCACTCGTTGACGCACGGGCTGCTCGCGTCGCTTCCCATTAACGAGGCAGCGACGATGAACTACGACACCCTCTTCGAGCTCGCGTGTGACGGGGCACGGCGACATTTTGCTGTGCTGCCATATCAGCCGGCGCGGACAGGGCCGAGATGGCTGCTCAAGGTGCACGGATCCATTGGCGCAAGACCGGCCGATATGGTCCTGACGCGCGAAGATTATCTTCGTTACGCCGACCGACGCGCAGCACTCGCCGGCATTGTCCAGGCGCTCCTCATTACCCGTCACATTCTCTTCGTCGGCTTCTCGCTGCAAGACGAGACCTTTCATCGCATCGTTGACGATGTCCGGAAGGCTGTTCGAGGACAAGCCGAACCTGTCGCACGGCCGGGGGGCCACCGCCGAGAGCCGTTCGCAACGGCACTTCTCGCCGTGGCGGACTCACTGCTCCCGGAGCTGTGGAAAGGCGACATCGAATGTCTTGTGTTTGGCGCGGATGCCGCCGCTGTTGCTGAGGCCGCGCGCAAACAGGAAATCTTTCTTGACCTTCTACTCGCGGAAACCACCACGAACACGGGCCATCTGCTGGATGCAACCTATCGCACGCTGTTGACTCCTGGAGAGCTCGCGTTCGCCACGGCGATCGAAGGGATTCTGCGAGATGCTTCGGTGGCGACCCGTGAAACGGCCGCGTGGGAACAGTTTCTCGAGTTTGTCGCCAAGCTGGGCGCAGCAAGCCCGCCACCGGCATGACCAATTGCCTCCTCGGATCTGTAAGCGATGGCGAGGATAGGCCCTTCGGGTGCGAGAGGCGCCAGGGCGATGATCGCCCAGTTCGGTGAGGAACGAGCGTTACCGCATATGATGGCAGGCGGGCGAAATCTGATCGCTTCGGTAGGCGAAAGCCCACCCCGACGAATCACCAGCGCGAATGTGCTCGCGACCCGTTGGCAGCCGCCTGGCGACTGCTGTCGCCAGGCAGGAGCCTGAAAGAGACCCTCTGAATGCCTATCCGCCTCACAGACCTCATTGCCAGAGTGCCGGCGGACGTGGAAACGAAGGTGAAGCGTGCACGCGATCGGAACCGTTCTGTGCTGCAGGAGGCCTTGAGATCCGAATGCCGTCTCGTGATGAGGACGTCAGATGAAGGCGAGGACAATAGATCTGGTGCGCAAGTGCCCGTGGAAGTGGCGCCTGGGCACCCGGCGATCCTCGAGGACGTGACGTTCCCGGATGATTTGGAACGGATACTGTTACTCGGCCGCTATCGTGCGTCACTAGAACAGGCTAGGGCAGGTGCGGCTGGGCTCCTGCTCTTGCGCGAGGAATTGCTACGTCGGCCGGATTCGGAGCGCTGGGTCCGAACCAGTGCCGACGCGTTGCAATCGACGACCGAATGGGCCGCGTGGCTTCTCAGCCTGTTGGATCAGCACGATCCGCTGAAGCGGGTGCTAGCCGTTCATGACGACTTCCTCGGCATCTATGAGTATGAGATTACGGGCGGCTTGCTCGCAGACGAGTCTACCGTAAACCGGGCCACCATACGGCTCTATTGGGGCGTAATCGGGTTAGTGGCAGAGTGGATGGGCTGCGTGGTCGAAGACTTAGTCATTGTCGTGCTCACGCACGAACTCGCGCACGCCTACACCCAGCTTGGTGCGGACATCGAGGGGCGGCGGTGGCAGGCCGCGCTCTTCTCCAGAGCGGAGAAGGGCCTGAAAGAGGGATTGGCCCAGTACTACACCGAGCGCGTCTTACGGCGTCTGGAGCGTCGCTATGGCGGCGCGCTGAAGGTGTATCAAGCGATGCTTCCCGGGCAGCCCGCGGCGTACCGCACACAGCAGTCGTGGGCTGATAGCGCCTCCCCCGAGGCTGTCCGGCGCGCAATGCTGGAGGTTCGTCGCTGGAAGGAAGGAAAGGTGTCGGAGTTTGAGGTCCGGCTCGCAGACGCACACAGAGAGCTCCATCCGGGATGACCCCGAGTGGAGACCGGTTCGACCGCTATATCGGCATCGACTATTCTGGCGCGCAGACGCCGACATCGAGTCTGGCGGGGCTACGCATCTACATGGCTGAACGGGCGTCGCCGCCCGTCGAGGTGTTACCACCTTCAAGTCCGCGGAAGTACTGGACGAGGCGCGGTATCGCCGAGTGGCTAGTCGGGCGATTCCGTCAGGATGGGCGTGTGCTCGTCGGCATCGACCACGGGTTTTCGTTTCCACTGCGGTATTTCGAGACTCACCATCTGCCGGCCGACTGGCCAGCATTCCTCGATGATTTTCACCGACACTGGCCCACTGACGAGGATCAGACGTACGTCGAGTTCGTGCGTGACGGCGCCCGGGGCAACGGTGCTGTTCGGTTAGGCGATTCACGTTGGCGGCGATTGACAGAGATCCGAGCTGGCGCGGCGAAGTCAGTTTTCCATTTCGACGTTCAGGGGTCGGTGGCGAAGTCCACACACGCCGGTCTTCCTTGGCTGCGGTACCTCCGGCAGCAAGTCGGCGACCGAGTTCATTTCTGGCCTTTCGACGGCTGGAGCGCTCCGGTCGGGCGGTCTGTAGTGGCGGAGGTCTACCCGTCGCTCTGGAGCCGAAGCTTCGCGCGCGAAGGCCGCGACGCCCACCAGCAGGACGCGTATGCCGTCGCCGCGTGGTTGCAGCGCGCCGATCACGCCGCCGGACTCGCAGAATTCTTCGAACCTTGCTTGACACCGGCTGAGCGCACGGTCGCGCAACTTGAGGGCTGGATCCTGGGACGGCGGTGAGTGCGACTCGGCGCCAATCTTTCGTACCGATGACGCTGGGGGGATCTCATCACGACCGGAGCGAGGCAGGTTCCTACGGCGCCAACGGTGATCGCTGGGAAGAACCGGGGCCCTCGACCGCCGAGGCCACCCGGGGTAGGCCTCGCGTGAATGGCGTCGGTCTTCGCCGGCCGCTCTGTAAGGGCCTCCTATCCTTTTTAAAATATACAGTTAAGTATGTATTAGACCGACGCTCCAAGCTGTCCGCCGAAAATACTTGACGCTGCCGCAACCATTCAGCAATATTGCGGCATGATTTCTACCACGGCTATCTCAGAGACCGGCACACCGCGGGATCATGACCAGATGCCCCTCGGGCCATCCATCGCGCTCCTTCGCGAACGTTCCAGCCTCAGCCAGGCGGAACTCGCACGGCGCGCGGGGCTTAGCCCGGCCGTTCTGTCCCGGATCGAGTCGGGGGAACGGACGCTAAGCCCCGAGGAGCTCGTCGGCTTGCTCCAGACCCTCGACTCCGACGATGCACGCGCGTTCCTGGAGTACTACGGCCAGGACTGGTCCGAACTTCCACGCCCGCCGTTCGAGCACTGCGATCGCGACGTGCTGTGGGCCATTGACCAGACGCTTAAACAGCTAAAAAGCGTTTACGCGAACCCGGACCTCAAGCACGTCTTCGAGCGACAACTGCGGATCTATGAGGGCGAGCTTGGGAAGACCGCACAGATTCTGACGTTACGCGACTACCTTGTGGCGCTGATCGGAATCATCGGTGTGGGGAAGTCTACTTTGATCTGCGGCGTTACTGGCCTCGAGGTTCCTGGTGAGGATGGCCGACCTGCCCAGCCGGTGCTCGAGGTCGGAGGCGGAGGGATAACGGTATGTGAGGTACATCTCAAGCGAGGCCCAGAGTACGGGTTGATTGTCGAACCACGCTCCATGGAAACGATCAAGGCCGACGTCGAGGATTTCTGCGAGTACTTGCTTGCTCCTGCTCCGGGGCAGCCGGACGAGACTGACGGTGCTGAAGACGACATGCTTGGAATTTCCAAGGAAATCGTCCGCGCCATCCGGAACATGGCAAAGCTAACGCCGCGACGGGACAAGACACCCGATGGACGTACCGTCCGCCACGATCCCGCTCGCGAGCTCGCCAAAGAGATGGCGAACGTCCGCGAACTTGCTGTCGAGATACTCAACCGCATGGACCTCCCACGCCGGGACCGTCGCGATATCTGGTACGACCGAACTAGCTCCAAAGCCCCGCTCGCCTGGCTGCGCGAAACGTTCTCCGGCATCAACAACGGTCGCCATCCGGAATTCTCGATTCCATCCCGAATCGAGATCGCAATTCCCCAGGCAATCCTTGGAGCGGCCGACCTAAACGTCCGTATTGTGGACACGAAAGGGATAGATCAGACCGCCGAAAGAGCCGATCTAGAATGCCATTTCGACGACCCACACACTGCGGTAGTCCTGTGCTCCATTTTCAACGCGGCTCCCGATCCTTCCGTACAACAACTGCTCCAGAGAGCTCGGGACGCTGGCGTGCGGAACATCGCCGACAAAGCGGCGATCGTCGTCCTGCCGCGTCCGGGCGAAGCGTTGGCGGTCAAGGACGACGATGGTACAGGTGTTAGCACCGACGACGACGGGTATGACTTGAAGCGCGAGGACGTCGAGATGAGGCTTGGGCACCTACAGCTAGAAGGGCGGCTGCCCGTCACCTTCTTCAATGTCAGAAGCGACCATCCTGAAACATTGCAGCGCTTTCTCGTACAACGAATCGCGGCCCTGCGTGAGCTGCATAGGACGCGTGCGACTAATCTAATTCGTACGGTCCGCGATGTCATGGACAACTACGAGAATGAACAGGTGCAAGCCGTCGTTCGCGACGCCGCGAAACATCTTCGGACATGGCTCTCCACCAACAAGGACATCGGTCATCTGGTAGGTCAGGTTCACGAGGCGCTACTTGCTGCGATGAAGAGCGCCCACGCCAGCACAATTCGGGCGTCGACTCGTCGCGCTGGAGAGTGGCCGAATCTCGACTACGCTCATCATCTTGGTTTCGGTGCGCGCAAAATCGCGGCCGGCGCCATCGGGCGCAAGGTCGATGCTCTACGAGCGATCGCGCAGAATCTCCTAGAGAATCCAGAATACGCCCCCGCGCACAATCTCGTACGCCAAGTCGTCACACAGCTAGAGAATGCCACCGACGATCGTCTCAAGAAGGTTCAGCTGGCCGGGCGTGCAGCGTTCGCGGGGGACCTCGGGACTGACGGTGATTTTTGGCTGCGGTGCATCGCGGAATGGGGCCAAGGCCCCGGCTATCGCGATCGGGTTACTGGACACAACGTCAATTGGTTCGTTGCAGCAGAACACCTTCCTCAGCACGAGTTCGTCAGTCACATGATCCTCAATGAATGGGGTCGTATCATCGCTGCGATGGACCAGATGCTCGAAATCGATACAACTCAATCAACATCGCCGGTGGCTTAAGGAGAGGCCATTGACGCCTGCGCCGTCGGCTCTTAACCTCGATCATCGCCAATTCCCGCGAACCCGAGGTCGGAGACCGGGGGCGCGAGGGCGCCTTTGCCATCGGCGGCGTCGCGAATCGCGGGGAGCGCTTCTATTGCCCGTCCACATGCCGAGCGTCGACCTAACTATAGAGTCGTATATCGCGCCGAACGAGCCCCACGGCGGGCACGGCGGCGCTGAGGGGGCGCGCAACGATGGTGACATTCGAAGAGTTTTGGAGCCGCCTGAAGGCGGAGTTTTCGAACGCCGCAAGCCCGAAGCCAGGCGTCCACGCCTTCCCCATTAAGAAGTGGAGTCAGTACTCGGGTGAGATGCCCGGGAAGTTCACCGTGATCTACGAGGGCGGGAATGCGGTTAGTTGTGATACCGAGAAGACGAACAACTGGCGAAACATCCCGCAGTCGGAGTTTCGCAAGGTCTACGAGGTGTGGCAGGACTACCGCGCGGGCCGGAAGAACCGGAAGTTCATCATGCACGGTCTCGGAGTGGAGAACGGAACGTGGGTCATCCCGATCCTGTACCGCTACGAACACCTCATGAAGTAAGGCACACATTTGGAGCAGCACTTCGTTCCGCAGTTCTACTTGAAGAGCTTCCGTGACCCGGAAGTTGAAGGCAAGGGGCCATGGCTGTGGGTGACGGACTTCCACGAGAAGACCGTCGAACTCCGTTCGCCCAAGGCCGTGGGGAAGAGGACGAACTACTACGCGTTTCCAGAGGCCGAGGCGGCCGGTGGGGAAAGCATCGAGGCCCTTTTGGGGAAACTGGAGTCGGCAGCGGCCCCCGTCGTCAAGAACCTCATCGCGTCCGATGACATGCCGCTGGAGAAGCAGGCCCGTGCCGATCTCCTGTTCTTCATGGCAGCCTTCGTTGTCCGCGTACCGTTCTTCAGGGACATCCTGGAGGATCTCTCGGCCCAGTTGGCCAAGACCACCCTTCAGACGGCTGCCAGCAGCGCCGAATACTTCGAGCGGACGATGCGCGAGGCGTTCAAGGAGAAGCAGGCCGAACTGACTCCCGAGAAGATCGCGGAGTACCGGCAGTTTATCCTCGACGACTCACGGTACAGGATCAGAGCCTCTCCGAAGCTGTCGATTGCGGCGGGTTTGGAGGCGACGCTCGATACGATCTATCCGATCTTCGATGACATGCGCTGGGCGGTCGCTCGGCCGGACGGCCACAGTCGCTGGATCACCAGCGATGCTCCCGTGTCGTGGGTTGACCCCACGCTTCCAATTGGATACCGACACGGCCTCGCCGCGCCGCACGTACAAGTTACGTTTCCCGTCAGTCCGTCCGTGTGCATCGTCGGGACGTGGGATGGGCCGACGGGTTCGATTGATGTGGACGATCAGGTGGTTGAGGAGTTCAACATTCGTCGCGTGGGGTTTGCTGATCGCTACGCCTTCGCGCATACGCAACAGAGAGGTCAGTTCGCGCTCGACGTGCGCCACCGGATGGAAGAGAGCCAGCGTAGATGATCGCTCCACTCTCCGACACCTCTCCGAAGAATAATCACAAAGTCGGCGCAGAGGCCTCAACGTGGACTGATCGTTTGCAGCCG
>JBGTHI010000739.1:0-4513 GCA_041746295.1 Myxococcaceae bacterium | reverse complement strand
TGCTCGTCGCGCTCCGCCGCACCGGAGGCGCGGTAGCGGGCGCCACCCTCGATCGCAGCGTCGGCGATCTTCGAGGTAAACAGCTTGATCGACCTGATCGCGTCGTCGTTGCCGGGGATCACGAAATCGATGCCGTCGGGGTCGCAGTTGGTATCGACCACGCCGATCACGGGGATGCCCAACCGGGTCGCCTCATGGATCGCGATGCTTTCCTTCTTGGGGTCGATCACGAAGAGACAGGCCGGCAGGCGGCTCATGTCCTTCACGCCTCCCAGGTTGCGCTCCAACTTCTCGCGCTCGCGCTCCAGCGTGGCGACCTCCTTCTTGGGAAGCCGGTCGAACGTTCCGTCCTCGGCCATCTTCTCCAAGGTCTTGAGCCGATCGATGCCCGCCTTGATCGTCTTGAAGTTGGTCAGCGTGCCGCCCAGCCAGCGGCTGGTGACGAAGAACTGACCCGCCCGTCGCGCCTCTTCCTGGACCGTATCCTGCGCCTGCTTCTTGGTGCCCACGAAGAGCACCAAGCCACCGCGCGAGGTCACGTCGGCGACGAACCGGAAGGCCGACCGGGCCAGGTTCACCGTCTTCTGGAGGTCGATGATGTAGATGCCGTTGCGGGCGCCGAAGATATAGGGCTTCATCTTCGGATTCCACCGCTTGGTCTGGTGGCCGAAGTGAACACCGGCCTCCAGGAGCTGCTTCATGGTGATGCCGCCGGCCGGAGCCAACGTCTGCTGCAGATTCTGGTTCTCTTGCGTATCCATGTGTCTTCTCTCGGTTCTGTCCGCCACGGGCGCTGTTGAAGAAGATCCTCACCCCCCGAAACCGCGGGGAGCACCGTGGATCTTCACGCTCGTGTGAGTAGTGAAAAACGGTTGGAGCTGCGCTCCGCGCCCCCCAGCAAAGTGGGCGACGGCAGAGTGAGAGATTTACTAACAGACGGCCGCGAGCGGGTGCAAGCATTCCAACCGCTCTCAGCGCCCGGCGTTCAGGCGGCTCAGTAGCCGGGCGGACGTCAGGCGGCCGCTGCGGAGCCGTGGCATTTCTTGAACTTTTTCCCGCTTCCGCAGGGACACGGGTCATTTCGCCCTACCCTAGGTCCCTGACGGGCGGTCGCTTGACGGGGTGCCGGACGCTCGCCCCCGCCGGCTTCGCCCTGACCCTCACCCCGCGACTCGAACGCCTGCCGCTGCTGCTGCGCCAGAACGCGCTGTAGGCGCCCAACCTCTTCGGCATTGTTGCGCGGCTGGGCCCGCATCGCCAGCGAGACGAACTGGTGCTTGATGGACTGCAACATCCTCAAGAAACCCTCGTAGCCCTCGCGCTTGTACTCCTGCTTGGGATCGCGCTGAGCCATCCCTCGCAGGTTGATGCCCTGGCGCAGGTGGTCCATCCCGAGCAGGTGGTCCTTCCAGAGCTGGTCGATGGTGGAGAGGTACCGGTACTGGCAGAAGCGGTGGTAGTCCTCGCCGAACTCCGAGAGCTTGCTCAGGTAGCTCTTCTCGGCCACCTGGTAGATCTGCTCTTGCAGCCCCTCGCGGGTGCCCTGGGGAGCGAAGGTCATCTCATCGTTGAAGTTTTCCTTCACCGCGCGGAAGAGCGCTTCCAGATCCCAGGTATCCGGATTGCGGGCGGGCGCGTAGGCATCGGTGATCGAGAGCACCACGTCTTCGACCGCGTCGAGGACCATCTCCTTGAACTCGTCCCAGCTGACCGTCCGCTCGGATCGGCTCTTCACGCGCGTCTTGGGATCCTCGTCGTACTCGACCAACGGGATGCCCGCCCCCGCGGCCAGCACCTGCCGCCGCAGCTTGTAGACGGTGCGGCGCTGCTGGTTCATCACATCGTCGTACTCGAGCAGGTTCTTCCGCATGTCGAAGTTGTGACCTTCGACTCTCCTCTGAGCCCCCTCGATGGCGCGGCTGAGCCACTTGTGCTCGATCACCTCGCCCTCTTCCATCCCCAACCGCTCCATCAGGCCGGAGATCCGCTCCGACCCGAAGATCCGCATGAGATCATCTTCAAGGGAGAGATAGAACTTGGAGGCGCCGGGATCGCCCTGACGGCCCGCGCGGCCGCGAAGCTGATTGTCGATCCGGCGGGACTCGTGCCGCTCGGTGCCCAAGATGAACAGTCCGCCCAGGGCCCGGACCTCCTCCCGTTCGGCCTCCGTCTGCGCCTTGAACTTCGCCAGCGCATCGCAGAACCGCTTCTCGTGCGCCGCCAACAGCTCCTGATGAGCCGCGGCCACCTCGGGTGTGATGTCTGCCAGAGCCTGTGAAGCTTGCGAGCCTGTTGCGTCACGGGTGGGTACTGCCGGGGCCGCTCCAACCGACTGACGCGCCAGCGCCTCGGCATTGCCACCCAGGAGCACGTCGGTGCCGCGGCCGGCCATGTTGGTGGAGATGGTGACTGCCCCCTTGCGACCCGCCTGGGCGACGATGTCCGCCTCACGCTGGTGGTGCTTGGCATTGAGGACGTTGTGCGGGATGCCGCGCTTCTTCAGGAACTGGGAGAAGATTTCGCTCTTGGCGATCGAGACGGTGCCCACCAGGACCGGCTGCCCCTTCTTGTGCAGCTCCTCCAGCTCCTTGGCCGCCGCCTCGAACTTCTCGCGCTCGCTCTTGTAGACCACGTCCTCGGCGTCCTTACGGACCATCGGTCGGTTGGTCGGTACCACCCGGACGTCGAGGTTGTAGATCTTGGCGAACTCCTCCGCCTCGGTGTCGGCGGTGCCGGTCATGCCCGACAGCTTGGAGTACATCCGGAAGTAGTTCTGGAAGGAGACGGTGGCGAGAGTCTGATTTTCGTTCTCGATCGTCACTCCTTCCTTGGCCTCGATCGCCTGGTGCAGACCGTCGGACCAGCGCCGACCCGGCATCAATCGGCCGGTGTGCTCGTCGACGATGATCACCTCACCCTCTTTCACCACGTAGTCGCGATCGCGCTTGTACATGGTGTGCGCGCGCAGGGCCTGCTCGACGTGGTGGAGGGTCTCGATCTCGGCCGGGTCGTAGAGGTTGGTGATCTGCAGCCGCCTCTGCAGCTTCTCGATGCCGCCGTCGGTGAGCGCGACCGAGCGGCTCTTCTCGTCGACCAGGTAATCCTGATCCGGAATCAACCCCGGCAGCACCGCATCCACGCGCGCGTATTTGTCGGTGGAATCCTCGGTGGGGCCAGAGATGATCAGCGGCGTCCGGGCCTCGTCGATCAGAATTGAGTCCACCTCGTCGACGATCGCGTAGTTCAGCTCGCGCTGGACATAATCCTGGAGCCGAAACTTCATGTTGTCGCGCAGGTAGTCGAAGCCGAATTCGTTGTTCTGCCCGTAGGTGATGTCAGCGCGATAGGCCGCTTGTCGCTGGGCATCGGAGAGCTCGTGAAGGACGCAATCGACCGTGAGACCCAGCGCGCTGTGCAGCCGCCCCATCCACTCGGCGTCGCGTCGAGCCAGGTAGTCGTTGACCGTAACCACGTGGACGCCGCGCCCGGTGAGGGCGTTGAGGTAGGACGGCAAGGTGGCGGTGAGAGTCTTACCCTCTCCGGTCCGCATCTCGGCGATGCAGCCCTGGTGCAGGAAGATGCCGCCGATCATCTGGACGTCGAAGTGGCGCTGACCCAGGACGCGCCGCCCCGCTTCGCGCACCAGGGCGAACGCCTCCGGCAGGACGTCGTCCAGCGGTCGACCCTTCTCGATCTCGCCCTTGAGCCGCGCCGTCTGACCCGGGAAATCCGAGTCGGCCAGCGCCCTCATCTTCGGCTCGAGCTCATTGATCCACGCGACGGCGGGCCTTGCCTTCTTCAGCTCGCGGTCATTCTTGGTGCCAATGAGCTTTTTCAGCGTCCATTCGATCATGTGTCTTCAAGCCCTATGAAAATCGCGGCAGAATCCTCGATGCCGGTCTGAAGGCCAAGCGAATTCCCTCATGCCACGAGGTTCGAACCCTAACCGCCGGCGCCCTACCGCGCCGCCCATACCGCCCAAGCCTCCTGCGGCTCGGGCGAAGCCACCGGCGCGCGTCAGCGCTCCCCCGGTGCCAAGGACCGTCCTCCCGCCTCGCACCGGCCGCTACCTCTGGACCTGTCGCCAGGGCTTCGAGCCCCATCTGTTCGAAGAGCTCGCCTGGGAGGGCTGCTCTCCCCGGCTGTTGGGGCCGGCCCTGGTCGAGGCGGATGTCAAGCCGGAGGCGAGGCCGGCGTTCGGCCGAGCGGGTTTCGAGGTGATCTCCCTGGTTGAAACGACCTCCGGCTCCCGCTCCGGCAACGCAGAGCTGAAGTCGGCGGCGCGCACGTTGACCCAAAGGAGCCGAGGCAAGCCGATGGTCGTTCAGGCTTGGGCCCCCGATGCCGACCCCTACCGGGGGCTGGCGGAGCTCGCGGAGGCGACGGCCGCGCAGCTCAAGAGGACCTTGAACGGTCTTTCGGCAGAAGGGGGAGCCCCGACAGCTCTGCTGGCCCAGGTCTGCGCGCTGACTTCCGAGCTCTGCGCGGTGGGCGCGGTGACGGTGCGGGATGC
>JBGTHI010000738.1:0-5195 GCA_041746295.1 Myxococcaceae bacterium | reverse complement strand
CCCCAGCACTTCACGCCACCGCCGCGGGTCAGGCCGCACGTATGGCGGTCGCCCAGGCTGACCTGGATCAGGTCGCCACCCGCGGCGGTCGCGGTGACTGGGCTCAGACGTGCGGTGGTTGTTCCATCACCCAACTCGCCGACGTCGTTCTTTCCCCAGCACTTCAGGGCGCCCGTGGTGCTCAGCGCGCAGCAGCGCCCCGAGCCGCATTCGATCGAGCGGGTGCTGGTCACTCCTGCGACGGTGACCGGGGTCGATCGCGGGGTGGTGGAGCCATCGCCCACCGAGCCGAGCGTATTGGCTCCCCAGCACTTCACCGCTCCATTGGTCAGCACCACACAGGTCGAGTCGTGCCCGGAGAGCTGATGGTTGGTATCCAGGGCCAAGGTCACCGTCACCTCGGCCGGCAGCGACTTGCGTCCCTCACTGTCGGTCACCACCAGCGAGAAGCTCAGCGCGGGGTTGATTCCGGCAGGAGGCGTGAAGCTAGGATTCTGCGCCGCGGGATTGTTCAGCGCCACTGCGGGCCCGGCCGTCTGGGTCCAGGCATAGGTCAGGGCTCCGCCTTTGGGATCGCTGGAGTCGGCGCCGATCATCACCACCTGCGCCGCGGCCGAGACCAGCCGGTTCTCGCCCGCCCGGGCGATCGGTAGCGGCGAGCTCACCTGCGCGGGGGGCGCAGGGTTCCCCGAGCTGGGCTCCTGGGTGGAGGTTCCGGGGGAGGTTCCGCCCAGCTTGGGAAGCGATTCGCTAGAGCTTCCGGGGTCGACCTGCGGTTCGCCAGATTCCGTGTTGCTGAAGCCGCAAGCCGTCGCCGCGATGAGCGGGAGGAGCGCTGCGAGCATGACACCCCGGTAAACGCTGGACAGCCGCATCAATGGACCCCTGATGGCTGCGAACATCCACAGATCGGAGCATCAAGATGCATGCCGGCTAAAGCGGAGGTTCTGGGCCCTTGCGGCACCGCCTCTGCTCGCTAAGACGGACACTTAGGGCGCGACCTGCGGAGCATCGATGCTCCAGCGGTGCGAGCATGTACCGGTCGGTACGGGCGAGTCCTAGCCTGGAGGCCAGCTCAAGGCTCGGCCCGCAAGCAGGTGCAGGTGAATGTGAAAGACGGTCTGCCCGGCATCGCCTAGTGTGTTCATCACCAGTCGGTAGCCACTTTCCGCGTGTCCACGCTCCTTGGCCAGGGCAGCCGCGGCGACGGACAGCTGACCCACCACCTCCCGATCCGCGGCGGTCAGATCGTTGATCGTTGCGATGTGCTTATTGGGGATCAGCAACAGATGGGTGGGTGCCTGGGGTCGTAGATCCTCGAAGGCCAGGCAGTGCGCGTCCCGGTAGACCACTCGGGCGGGAATCTGCCCGTCGCGGATCTTACAGAATAGGCACTCGGGTCGCTCGGACTGTCCGGCGGGCTGGGAAGAAGGGAGGGACATGGCCGACCTCAGGGTAGACGCCACGCATAACCCAGGTCCGGACGGCAGTCCTGGCGAATCTTGCGCGGCG
Source organism: Myxococcaceae bacterium (assembly GCA_041746295.1). Taxonomy (GTDB): domain Bacteria; phylum Myxococcota; class Myxococcia; order Myxococcales; family Myxococcaceae; genus JBGTHI01. The sequence goes on along the minus strand of JBGTHI010000738.1, from coordinate 3,683 downwards.
CCTCGTTGCCCTCAGCCGCGATCTCCGTGGCTTCGCTCAAGCGCGGCAATCCGCGGTGGGCGATGACGTAGTTGAACAGGCCCGGGGCCGTGATATCCAAACAGCCGGTCATGAGCTCAATCCCGATTTCCCGACTGCTCGAGGATTCGGACTACAATCTCCAGCTATCTCTGGTCTCGGGAAGTGAAGGGGTTCACGGCCTCAATCGCCAGATCACCTCCTCCAGGATCCAGAAGCCCGGGTTGGCGCTCACCGGCTTCACCGAGCACCTTCACCCCGAGCGGGTCCAGGTTTTCGGCAACACCGAGATCTCCTATCTCCGGACCCTCCTCGCCGAGAAACAGCGGCAGGTCCTGGGGCAGGTGGTGACTGCCAATCTGGCCTGCGTGGTGGTGACCAAGAATCTGGAGGTGCCGGCCGCGCTGGTGGAGGCCTGCCGCGCCGCCGAGCTCTGCCTGATGCGGACCCCGCTGCTCTCCTCAACCTTCATCCAACACGTGCAGAGCTTCCTGGAAGAGGCGCTGACCGCCTCGACCAGCCTCCACGGGGTGTTGGTCGATGTCTTTGGCGTGGGGATCCTTATTCTAGGCAAGAGCGGGATCGGGAAGAGCGAGATCGCCCTGGATCTTGTCATGCGGGGCCACCGACTCGTGGCCGACGATGTCGTGGAGGTGATGCGAAAGAAAGAGCGGGCGATCTTCGGCACCGGCGGCGCGCTGATCCGTCATCACATGGAAATTCGTGGTCTGGGCATTATTAACATCAAGGATCTCTTCGGCGTCGCATCGGTGCGGGACCGCAAGAAGATCGAGCTGGTGATGGAGTTGGTCGAATGGGAACCGAACAAGGAGTACGACCGGTTGGGCGTGGACGAGTCGAGGTTCCCAATCCTGGACGTGCCGGTGCCGATGGCGTCGGTTCCGGTCAGGCCCGGGCGAAACATGACCACGATCATCGAGGTCGCAGCGCGAAATCATCTCCTCAAGCTCCAGGGGCATCACTCCGCGAGGGAGTTCGCGGAGAAGCTGAGCCGGGCGTTGGAGGCCGGGGGCCGCCGCCGCTCGTCGGGCGAGGAGATGGAGTAAATGATTCTTCGCGTCGGGGGGGGTCCCGCGGAAAGCGACCAAACCGAGTGAGCGCGGCGTCGCCAATTCAGATCATCGTCATCAGCGGAATGTCCGGCTCGGGGAAGAGCACGGCCATTCACGCTCTGGAGGATGCCGGCTACTTCTGCATCGACAACCTTCCGATCCCTCTCCTGCCCAAGCTGACCAAGATGGCCACCTGGGGCGCACATGGCCAGAAGCTCGCCTTGGTGGTCGACGCCCGGGAAGGCAGCATGCTCAAGGACGTCCGGCGGATCTTCGAAGAGGTGCGGCGGGCGGGACACGGCCTGACCGTGCTGTTCCTGGATTCCAACGACGACGCGCTGATTCGCCGCTTCTCTGAAACCCGCAGGCGACATCCCCTCGCCCCCCAGGGAACCGTGGAAGAGGGGCTCCGGCTGGAACGGCCGGCGCTTGGCGACCTGCGGGAGATGGCCGACCAGGTGATCGATACCACCGAGATGACCGTCCATGACCTGAAGCGCGAGGTGCAAAGTCAGTTCGTGTCGGGGCAGAGCCTGGTGCCATCGATCTCCGTGACCTCTTTCGGCTTCCGGTACGGGATCCCTCCGCATGCCGACCTGGTCCTGGACGTCCGCTTCCTGCCCAATCCGCACTTCGTTCCGGAGCTGCGGGGACAGACAGGAACGCAGGCGGAGGTCGCGGAGTTCGTGCTCAAGCGCGAAGATGCTCAGGTATTTCTGGAGAAGGCGGTGGACCTTTGCCGCTTCCTCTTTCCGCGGTACCAGAAGGAAGGAAAGTCCTACCTCACGGTCGCCATCGGATGTACGGGAGGCCGACACCGTTCCGTGGCGATCGCCCACGAGCTAACGGTCAGGTTGAGGGAAGACGGTTCGCGGGTACAACTCTGGGACAGAGACTCCGACAAAGACTGACCTGGGTGCTGCTTCTGGAAACTCGCCCAGGCGCCTATTCGATACTTAGATAAGGCGCTGACCGCTCCCAGAAGTAAAAATGCAGGTGGACTAGAACTCTAGGTTGCAAAGAACGTCCACTTGAGGTCGAAGCAGCACGTTGCGGCGGGTGGGGTCGGGGGCTACAGACGTATTGGTGAGAAGTTAGGAGCGAACCATGGTCGGCCTCGTCATTGCGACACACGGACATTTGGCGCAGGAGATGGTGTCGACCGCCGAGCAGATCATCGGTCCGATGGGTCAGGTCGCTACCTGCAGCATCGAGCCGAACGCTTCGCCCGATGAGATTCGCACTCGGATCAGCGGCGCGGTCAGCTCGGTCGACTCCGGTGCCGGGGTGATCGTCCTGGCGGACCTGCTTGGCGGCACCCCCTGTAACCAGTCGGTGATGCTCTGTCAGCAGCGCGCTCTCGAGGTGCTCACGGGGGTCAATCTGCCGATGCTGCTGAAGGCCAGCTCTCTCCGGAGTTCGGAGATGGGCCTCCACGAGATGGCGCAGGTCCTGACCCAGTATGGTCAGAAGAACATTCTCTGCATGACCGAGAAGCTTCGCGACCTTCCCGTGCCGCGCAGCGCATAACGCGCTAGATCGCCGTCGTGATCTCCCTGGTCCGCGTCGACAATCGCCTCATCCATGGTCAGGTGGTGGAAGCCTGGTTTCCGCACCTGGGCGTGGATCGCGTGGTTGTCGCGGACGACGAGTCGGCCAAGAGCCCCTTGGTTCGTGCGGCGATGGGGCTGGCGGTGCCCGCCTCGATCGAGGTCTTGGTCCAGCTCCTGGCGGACGCGAGCTACGAAGCGCTTCGCACGGATGGCCTGAGGACCCTGCTTCTTTTCCGCGATGTGGCGGGAGTGAGCCAAGCGATAGAACGGGGTTTGCTTCCCCTGCATATTAACCTGGGCAATGTTCACTACGCTACGGGCAGGCGGCAGGTCTCGGCTTCGGTGTTTCTCTCGCCAGAGGAGTTGCGGCAACTCAAGGCGTTTTCTGACAAGGGGGTGAGGGTAGAAGCGCGGGGGGTGCCCTCCGATCGACCCGTGGAGTATCCGGAGATTTCGGAGCGGTTCGGCAAAGGATCCTAATAAAACGGATGAACTTCTGGGGTCACTTGGCACTGGCAAGCCTCTGGGGAGGGCTCTTGGCGCTCGAGCGCCGCGCCTTCCTCCAGGCCATGATTTCCAGGCCGCTGGTCGCGGCGACAGGAACCGGCTTTCTGTTGGGAGATCTCGAGGCCGGGCTCTTCATCGGGACCCTGTTGGAGCTTTTCTATCTGGATTCGGCGGGAATGGGCGCATCGCAGCCGGAGAATGACACGCTCGCGGCAGTGGGCACCGCCGCCGCCGCCGCCAGCCTCGGGCTGGACTCCGGTAGCCCCAGCACTCCGGCGCTCTGGTCCTCGGCTCTGCTTCTCTTCGTAGGGCTGGGCCGCGCGGGCCGTTGGATGGATCGAGCCTTGGAGAGCCACTCGACTCGAAGCTGGAAGAGAGCCGTCGCGGAGCTGGAGGCGGGCGAGCTCCGAAGGGCGATGCGCCAGAACCTATGGGCGATGTGGCCCTACTTCGTTCTGTCCGCGGCGGTCACGGCCGCCTGCGCCTTTGCCGGCGTCTTCGTGGCGGTAGGGCTGGACCTTCTCCCGCTTCG
>JBGTHI010000737.1:0-9909 GCA_041746295.1 Myxococcaceae bacterium | reverse complement strand
AGAGCTCGCGCGACAGCTTGATCCGTTGCGCCTCTCCGCCCGAGAGGGTGGGGGAGCTCTGGCCGAGTCGGATGTAGCTTAAGCCCACGTCGGAGAGGGTCTGTAGAACCCGCATGATGTCGCGGTGGACGGCAAAATGCTCCATTGCCTCGCGTACGCTCATCTCCAGGACTTCGGCGATGTTCTTCCCCTTGTAGCGGACGCGGAGGGTCGCCTCATTGAACCGCTTGCCTTCGCAGACCTCGCACGGAACGTAGACGTCAGCCAGGAAGTGCATCTCCACCAGCTTGACGCCGTCGCCCTCGCAGGCTTCGCAGCGCCCGCCTTTGACGTTGAAGGAGAAGCGGCCCGGAGTGTAGCCGAAGGCGCGAGCTTCGGGAGTCAGGGCGAACACCTCGCGGACCCTATCGAAGACCTTTGCATAGGTGGCGGGGTTGGATCGCGGCGTGCGACCGATCGGGCGTTGATCGATGTCGATCACCTTGTCCAGGTGCTGCAGCCCCTTGATCGCGTGATGCTTCCCGGGCACCTCGCGGCTGCCGTAGATCTCGCGGCTGAGCGCGGGGAAGAGGATCTCGTTGATCAGGGTCGACTTACCGGCTCCGGAGACGCCGGTCACTGCGACGAAGGTGCCCAACGGGATCTCCGCAGTCACGTTCTTGAGATTGTTTTCCTTGGCGCCCTCGATACAGAGCCAATGCTTACCCGGCTTGCGCCGTTCGCTTGGAACGGCGATCTCCTGGCGGCCGGAGAGGTAGGCCCCGGTAAGGCTCTTGGGATCGTTCATCACCTCGCGCGGCGTGCCGTGGGAGACGATCTCCCCGCCCAGCTCGCCCGCACCGGGACCGAAGTCCACCAGGTAGTCGGCTTCCTCCATCGTCTCCTCGTCGTGCTCGACGACGATCACCGAGTTGCCAAGATCGCGCAGCCGCTTCAGGGTGGTAAGCAGTTTGTCGTTGTCGCGCTGGTGCAGGCCGATCGACGGCTCGTCGAGGATGTAGATGACTCCGGTCAGCTCCGAGCCCATCTGCGAGGCCAACCGAATCCGCTGGCTCTCCCCGCCCGACAGGGTGCTCGCGCTGCGGTCCAAGGTGAGGTAGCCCAGTCCCACGTCCACCAGAAAGCTCAGGCGGCTGCGGATCTCCTTGAGCAGCTCCATGGCGATGGTCGTCTCGGTTTGAGACATCTTGAGGTTCTTGAGGAAGTCGACCGCCTCCAGGATGGTCAGACCGGAGAGGTCGACGATGGAGCGATTCCGCACCTTGACCGCCCGCGACCCCGGCTTGAGCCGGGCTCCGTCGCAGGTCTTGCATGGCTTGTCGGAGAAAAACTTCATGTAGTAGCGCCGCATGCTCTCCGACGTGGTCGTCTTGAAGCTGCGCATCAGCTTGTTGACCAGCCCCTCCCACTCCATCTTCCAGCGGCCGCTGTCCCCCCAGCGCATGGTGAGCTCCTTGCCTGGGGAGCCCAGCATGATCAGATCCCGCTCCCGCTTGGAGAGCTTGGCATAGGGGACGTCGAGGTCGATCCCGAACGCCTTGGCCAGCTGCTCCACCAGCTCGGCAGTCCAACCTTCGCCGCGGCTCATCCCGCTGGCCCACGGCTCGATCGCTCCGCCGCGGATGGTTCGGGTGGGATCGGGAACGATCAAGTTCGGATCCATCTCCGGATGGGTGCCCAGCCCATTGCAGTCCGCGCACATCCCGACCGGATTGTTGAAAGAGAAGGACGCGGGAGTCAGCTCCGCGAAGGAGAGACCGCAGCTGTGGCAGGCGTTGAGCTCGCTCATCACCCGCTCAGTCGCCTTGGTTCCGTGCTCGTCGGCAATGATCAGAACCCCCCCCCCTTCACGCAGAGCGGTCTCGACCGAGTCGGTCAGCCGGTTGCGGATCTCCGGCTTGAGCACCAGACGGTCCACCACCAGCTCGATGTCGTGCTTCGACTTCTTGTCGAGCTCGCTCCGCTCCTCCAGGCTCTTCACCTTGCCGTCGACCCGCGCCCGGCTGAAGCCGCGTTTCCGCGCATCGGCCAGGAGCTCGCGATGCTCGCCCTTGCGGTTCTGCACCAGCGGCGCCAGCACCATCAGCTTGGAGCCCGGCTCCTTCTTCAAGACCTCGTCGACGATCTGCTGAGCGCTCTGCTTGCCCACCTGTTGATCGCACTGGTGGCAATGCTGGATACCGATTGAGGCGTAGAGGACGCGGAGATAGTCGTGGACCTCGGTGACGGTGCCTACGGTGGACCGCGGGTTGTTGGATGCGGCTTTCTGCTCGATCGAGATGGTGGGAGAGAGGCCCCGGAGGGTGTCGTACTTCGGCTTCTCCATCTGGCCCAGGAACTGCCGGGCATAGGCGGAGAGCGATTCCACGTAGCGCCGTTGCCCTTCGGCATAGAGGATGTCGAAGGCGAGGGAGCTCTTTCCGGAGCCGGAGACGCCGGTGAAAACCACCAGCTTTTTCTTGGGGAGGTCCAACGAGACGTCTTTGAGGTTGTGCTCCTTGGCGCCGCGGACGGAGACGAAGTCGGGTTCGGACATGGGCCGATATCTAAACGAACGTTCACCCGCCGGCCACACTCAGTGGAGGAGGCTGGCAAGCGCGTCCCGGGATCGGCATCTTCTCGATCGTGCGCAGGGGTTGGGACTCACTTTTCTTCGCCGTGATCGGCGACCTTCACGGCCGCAGAGGAGCCATGGGACGAGACTCGGACGCCGGTCTATGACGAAGTGGGCGCAGTTCCCTAGAGCATCGCCGTGTGGGAGGGTGAGCGACATGATGCGTTGAGTCAGGCGGACCCGGCGCCTCTGCAACTCTCGACCTTCATTTCTGAAAATCATTTGAGGCTCAGACGAAGGGCGTCGCCCACCCACAGCAAGGATCAGGCAGATAGAAAAGGTAGGTTCAAGAGCTCCCGCCTCAAACCGCCAGTCCAGGGTTGGCGCAGCCACATTGGGAGGTGCAATTTTTGGCGGGGTCTTGGCTACCGCCCACGCTGCAAAGGACGTGATCGCGTTAATGCGCAGTGACGCGATCAATAGGCACATCGACTCGATTGACAAGTTGGTGGGCAACGGCGGCTTGGGCCATGCGCTGAGACGGACGGGGAGCTATCTCGAGACCTTCGGTCCTCTTTTCACTGTGCGCCTGGGGCTCTGTCTCGCTGGAGGTGCCGCGATAGGGGTGTTAGTGGGTCTGCTGGCCTCTAGGCGTCCGAGCGAGAGAGTCGAACCGAATCCCTTGACGGAAAGCGACTCCTTCGGCTCTCCCATGGCACGCTGATTTACCTCTGCCCACCTCGTTTCAGGCGGTTCTGTTCGCCCGGACGTGGTTCCCGTGGAGGGAACTTAGGGCTGAGGGTCCATGTCAGACCCCTGGCGTAGGAAGGGGTCATGAATCCCCGACCCTCCGCCCGCGGCGATGCTGCTCCCTCCCCCGCTCACCGGCCGCCTCTTCCGGCCCCGAGCGATGCCTGCGCGCATTGCGGTGTGGTGCTGATGAAGGCGGCGAGCGAGATCTGCCGCCACTGTCACTTTGTCTACTGCCAGGGCCACCAGGACAGGGAAGAGCACCGCTGCGTCGAGGTGTGTCTGGATTGCCCGCCCAACTGGGGCGCCTGAGCCTCAATGGTGGCCGGGGCTGGACAATTGACGCTCCATGGTGTGGCGCCGCCATAACTGTTGCAGTTCCCCCAGGACGACAAGAGCCCAGCATTACAGGCAGTTAGCCTTAGGTCGGACGAGGTACGCGTTTTGCTCTGTGGGATTGCATCCACGGGGTGGCTGCATGTCGAGGGGCTTTCGCAGTTCGCTGTTCGGTTGGCTGGCGGTGGGGCTCCTCAGTACCGGTTGGCAGCAGGGTGAGACCGCCGTGCCCCAAGCCCAAGCCCAAGCCCAAGCCCAAGCTGCAACCAGACCTACCGCGGCCACGCCCACCCTCAGCAACAACCTGTCTGACGCCTTCCGGCAACGGAGGCTTGGGACCAGCCGCTCCTATGAGCCCCGCCGGTTCTTCCGCCGCGCCCGTAAGATGCTGGCTTAGCGGTTCAGCACAACGTTCCTAGCCGCCTCCCGACAATCCTGGGGTGACGACGGCCTCCGCCACCCTCGCTCCAAGGTTGGGGGCGGAGGCAGTGTGGGGTCCGCGAGGCCAACCGGCCATCTCCTGGAACTGAAGGGGGCATGTCGGGGTGGGGTGATAGCTACGCCCGATGCGGTCGCCGGGCCTCACCTTGCGCGTTTACGCCTCTGTTTCCTCACGCGACGACGCGCTCCTCGATAGCCCGTCGCAGCCCGGTCTCCCCGGCTCTCCGGGATCGATCGATGCGCTGAGCTTCACCGAGCTGGTCGAAGCCTTGAGGCTGGAGGGGGGGCGTAGCACCAGGCGAAGGGTCTCGGACGAGCTTGCGCGGTCGGCCGCGCTCAGCGCCGCGCAGTCCTTGAAGCCGGGACCCTTCGGCGAGCTTTCATCGCACCCCGGCTCTGTGTTTCAGGCGGCCGGGGTGCTCCGGGAGCTGAGGCAGGGCGGCGCATCGCCGGAGTCGATGAAAACCGCGCGCGGAGAGCGGATCGAATTCCTGGGTCGTCTGCTCTCGCTCTACGAAGAGGCGCTCTCGGGTGCGGGCTGGATCGACGGCGCGGGTGCGCTGGAGGAGGCGACCGACCGGCTGGAGGGAGAGGGGCTGCCGCGAAGTTGGAGGCGCTATCGAATGGTCGAGCTGTTGGGCTTCTGGCAGGTGACGCCCATGCTCCGGCGCTTTCTCAAGGCGCTGTCAGAGCAGTGCGAGCGGGCGGAGCTGCTGCTGCGGCTGGAGGTTCCGGCGGCCGGAATGGATCGGCTGGACGGCGCGGTCGACGGCCTTTTCACCGAGCTTGAGCGGGAGGCTTCCGGTCTTCGTTTCCTGGAGTTGGCCAAAGAAGACCGCGTTGCGGAAGGGCGCCCCCTGGCCGAGGTTGCGGCGCGTCTGTTCTCAGAAGGGCCCAGGGCCGCCGCGGGCTCCGAGGCCTCGCATGGGTTACGTATTCGGAGCGTTGCGGGCACCGCTCAGGAGGTCCGGGGGATCGCCGCCGGAGTCAGCCAGTTGCTGCGCCAAGGGGCTTCGCCGGAGTCGATCGCGGTGGTTTATCGCGACGTGGGACCGGAGCTTTGCGCGATAGCAGAAGAGCTGCGGCGGCGCGGCATAGCTACGGCGCACTCCTTCGGCGACGGGAGGGTGTTGACCGCATCCCGCCGTGCGCTGGAGCTCCTCTCACTTCAGCGGGACCACTTCCCGGCCGCGAGGACCGCGGCTCTCCTGAGCGCTCGGAACCAACGTGCTGCCTCTCTGCTCGCGCGGGCGGGGGTGCGTGACGACTTGCTCGGCGCCTCCGGAGGCACGGGGGGTTACGTCAGCCGGCTGGAGACTTTGGCGCGAAGGAGCCGCGAGCCGCTGGCGATGGAGTTGAGAGACCTGGCCGAGGGCTTCGGCATGCTCGTCTCGTGCTCTGCCTCGATCCCGGAGGAGGGGCTCCCCTCCGCTTTTCTTTCCGCGTGGTGGCGCGCCATCTCCGGCAGCGGATTGTTCGAGCAGGAGCTGAGCGCCGGGCTGTTGGAGCTGCTTCAGCAAAGGCTTCGGGCCTTGGGCGCGGCGATCCGGAATCTCCCGTTGGGCGCGCAGAGATGCTCGCGGCCGTTCTTCGCCGAGTGGATGGCCGAGGAGGTCGACCGGCTTGTCCCGCAGCTGGAAGCCCCAGTCTCGGGTGTCTCGTTGCTGGGTGCGGAGGCGCTGGTGGGACGGCGCTTCGACCACCTGTTTTTGGGCGGGCTGTCCGAAGGTCGATTTCCTCGCTGGGGCCGAGCGGAGCCCCCGGCCCAGGCGGGAAGAATCCCGGCGCCTCCGCTGCTGTTGGATTCGGATCGCGTGGCGCTCAATCGAGATCTCGGGTGGGAGGCCCTCCCCGTTCAGGCGGGCCGGGGAGACAGCCGCATCGCCTTCCCGCTCGCGCAGGAGCGCCTGCTGTTCTACCTGGCGCTCACCTCGGCCACGCGCTCGGTGACCGCCAGCTACGCGCGCAGGGGTCCCTCGGGAGAGCAGGTGATCTCTCCCTTCCTCGATGCACTCTGCCAGGCGGCGGGCTGCGCGCCGGTGTCCGTTGCTTCGCAGGCGGTCCCGGGGTGGAGTGAGGCATGGTCTCAGGAGGCGCTGCGGGAGTGTTGCGCCCGCGAATGGGCCGTGGCCGATGCGCCTCGCCGTACCCGACTGAGGGCGATCTTTGGCTCCTACCCATGGTTCAACCAGATCCAGGCAAGCGCTGAGATGGAGCAGGAGCGACAACAGTTCGCCGCCTCCGCCGACCGGCCGGAGGGGCGGTTCTCGGGAGCCATCGCGCGAGCGGACCTGCTCGACGCGCTTCGCGATCGGTTCCCATTCAGTCGGGAGCGGCCGGGCTCGGCTTCGGCGCTCTATCAATTTGGCAACTGTGCCTTCCAGGGCTTCCTCACCTACGCGCTCGGATTGCGGGAGGAGGGGCAGGTGCAGGTGGGTGAAGAGATGGACGCCAGGGCAGAGGGGATTTTCTGGCACGCCGTGCTCGAGCAGCTGCTACCTCGACTCGACGCTCAGGGTCTTCTAGGCAGGCCCGGCGATGAGATCCCGGACGCGCCGATCGATGCGGCGGTGGATGCAGCCTGGAAAAAGGTCGGGACCAGGCTCCACCTGGGCCATCCGGCCTTGCGGGCAATGGGTCGGGCGCGGGGCCGATCGATGGTGAGGCGTCTTCTATCGACGCCCGGGAGTGGGCTGCCGGTGGAGGGTGGGGTGCCCGCTCACTTCGAGCTTCCATTCGGCGACGATCGGGCACCCGAGGGTTGGAGGGAGGTCCGAATCCCCGGCAGGACGGAGGGGGAGTCGGATCTCTTTTTCAAGGGGTCGATCGATCGCGTGGACCAGGGGCCATCCGGTACCGCTGTGATCGACTATAAGTCGCGCGCCCTAGAAGCTGGCACCGCGCTGTATGAGGAGCTGCTGGTGACCGAGTTTCAACTTCCGCTCTATCTCTATGCGGCCCGTGCAGCGCAGAGTCCGGGCCGGCCTGAGCCTCAGGCGGTCTGGCTCTCGTTGAAGGACGGCAAGGTGCTGTCCTTGAATGGCCTGCTCGCGAGAGGCGGAGGCTCGGTCGAGTCGCTTTTGGCCGATGACCTCGAGGCCCGGTCGGCCATCGCCGAAACGGGCGGTAAGAATCTGCCCAACTCCCTACACCGGATCGCCTCGGCGATCCGCCAGGGCCGCTTCGGAGCGCGACCTCACGACTGCGAGCGTTGCGACTATGCCTCGGTCTGTCGGGTGTCCGGCCAGCGACAGGAGGCGGCGGATGCCGAATGACGCCATCTGGGGATTGGATCGCAACCTGGCGCTGATGGCCGGAGCGGGGACGGGAAAGACTCACAGCCTGATTACGCTCTGTCTTCATCTGCTGGGCGGGGCCCGCGAGAGCCGGCTTCCCCTGCCGCTGGACCGTCTCAGGCTGGTCACCTTTACCGAGAAGGCGGCCGCCGAGATGAGGGAGCGGCTTCACCGACGCGTCGCCCGGCTCGCGGCGGGCGCGGCGGCCTATGCCGACGAGCCGACGCTCTCGGCCTCCTTTGTGCGCTTGGGGTTGGAGCCACCGCCGCCGGAGTTTTGGCGAGAGCGGCTGCTGCGGCTTGGCTCGGTGGGAGTCGGCACCTTCCATGCGCTTTGCATCGAGCTTCTACGAGAGGCCGAGCCGTCGGCGGGCAGCTTGGAGATCCTGAGCGAGTGGGACGCCCAGAATCTGCTTCGAGACGTGGCGGAGCGGACGGTTCTGGATTCGCTCGACCGGGGGGAGCACGGAGTGGCCGCGCTCTGCGAGGAGCTTTCCTTCTCCGGGCGAGGACGGGCGCCCGGCTTGGTGGACACCTTGGTCACTGTGCTGTGCAGGGTCCGGGAGGAGGGCGTCGCTCCGGGCAAGACGCGCATCTCGTCCCCGCACGAGGCGCGGGCGGCCTTCGATGGCGCGCTGCTCGAGGCCAGCTCGGCGCTGGAGGAAGCTCTGTTGCTCCTGGAAGGCCGCGGCAGAGAGAAGTTCGGTCCCACGCTGGAGGAGATGCGCCGCCGGCTGAAGGAGCTGAGCTTCGAGAACGCGTGGGAGGGAGGGCGGCTCCGAGCGATCGAGAGTGGCTTCGCCGCGCTCTCCCTGGTGGGACAGCACCGCAACCCGGCAATCGCTCCACTCAAATCGATCAAGGCCCGACTGTGTGGAGGCGACAAGGCGCAGCCCACCTTGCGCGACCACTATGCCGCCGTCCGCGCGGGCGCGTTGGAGCGCGGGTTCGTGGCAGTTCTGGAGCAGGTCGCTGTTCGCTACGAGAGGGCTCTGTGGGAGCGCGGTGCCGCCGACTTCTCCGCGCTGTTGATTCGCGCTCGAGATCTATTGAGGGACCGTCCATCCTTTCGGCGGGAGACGCAGGCTCAGCTCGGTGCATTGTTGGTGGACGAATTTCAGGACACCAACCGGCTGCAGTGGGAGCTGGTGTCGCTGCTCTCTGAAAAGCGGGAAGGGGCACCGCGCGCGCTGACCCCGGACCTCGACGCCGGCGCGGTCGAGCTCCCGCTGGAGCCCGGATTCCTATGTGTGGTGGGCGACCGGAAGCAGTCGATCTATGAGTTCCGGGGAGCGGACGTTTCGATCTTTGGCCAGCTCGCCCACAAGCTGGAGCGCGAGGGCGGCCTGCGCGTCCATCTGTGCGACAACTACAGATCGGTTCCAGCGCTGTTGCGCTTCTTCAACACGGTTTCCCGGTCCGCAATGGGGGGTTCGGCGGCCGGCGACGGCCAAGGCGAAGTGATCTACCGGCCCGAGGAAGACGACCTTCTCCCCAAGCGGAAGGAGCTCGACTCGGCGCCTGTTGAGCGGCTCATGCCCTCCCAAGATGAGGAGACGGCCGATGCGCGGCTGCTCGAAGCCGAGGCAGTGGCGCTGCGCCTGCGGTCCCTTCTCTACCCGACGTCCGCGGAAGCTCTGCCCGTGGAGCCCGGCGACGTGGCCCTCCTCTTCCGACGCTTTACCCACCTGGAAGTCTATCGGCGGGCGCTGATTGCCCATGGCATCCCCCACCGGGTGCGGCGCGGCCGCGGGTTCTTTGCCGCGCCGGAGGTCGTGGATGCCGCCTCGATGCTTTCATTGCTCGGCGATGCTGACCGCACACGGGAGCTCGCGGCCGTGCTCCGGTCGCCCTGGGTGGGACTCTCCGATGAGTCGCTCTTTCAGCTGGCACTCGAATCCGGCGGACCTCTTTCGCTTCCCGCGCTGATCGAAGGACCTTCGCTGTGCGATAGCTTGGCCCCTGGCGAGCGGGAGCGCCTGAAGAGCTTTCTCCAGCTCTACGGCAAACTTCGCCCCCAGCGACTGCAGCTCGGCATCGCTCCGCTGCTGAAGATGCTCTTCGCGGAAGGAGGGCTGAGGGCGGGATGGGCTGCGCTGCCCTCTGGGGATGCGGCGCTGATCTCTCTCGATCGGCTGATGGAGTTGGCGGAGCGGTGGGATGCAGAAGGACGCGGGGACTGCGACACCTTCGCACGGGAGCTCCTCGAGCGCGGGCGGGTCGGCGCAGCGGAGGACGACGTCGCAGCCGAGCCGGAGACCGAGGCGGAGCTCTCCGGGGTAGTACAGCTTCTCACGGTTCACTCCGCGAAGGGGCTGGAGTTTCCGTTGGTCTTCCTTCCCGACCTGGCCGCTCCGCTCAACAGCGCCCGGGGGAGGGTCCTCTTCGATCGGCGGCTGGGCCTCTCCATTCGTCCGTCGGTGCCGGACTCCGCGCGCGCGCCCAACCCGCCTCGGCACCGGAGCCTGTGTGCCGAGCTCGATCGCCGGGAGCGTGCGGAGCATAAGCGGCTTCTGTATGTCGCGCTGACCCG
>JBGTHI010000736.1:0-4490 GCA_041746295.1 Myxococcaceae bacterium | reverse complement strand
AGCGCGTTGCCGCCGAGCACCCGAACCCACTCGGGAGAGAGAATCTGCTCCTCCATCAGGCCAAGCTCAACCGCCACTTCGGACGAGTGGGCAACCAGTCTGGGATCGGCCACTGGCGTAGGCTGGACGCGAGACCAGAGGGCTCCAACCACCTGTCGGGGACGCCGGTCGTCCTGAAGGGGGTCACCGGGAGTGAACTCGAGGAAGCGCGCGGCGAAGTCGAGCATCGTCGATTGATGTGCCCACAAGGCCCACATCGCAAGGAAAGTTGTCCCCTCCACAACCCCAAGGCCCCGACGCCCGTGCCTTCGGAAAGATATGGGCTGAAAGGTGTGCTGGCCTGTCGGCATCCAAGTGGTGGGGTCCAGGTCACCCCGGTGCGCCTTCTGCCGACAGCGGGGTAGCTTCGGGGTTCGCAGCGGACATCACGGAGGAGCTCCTCATGAGAGTGCGCTGGAATGCGCTTGCGCTGCTGCTGTGCGTGGCCTGCAACACCGAGCCCAGTCGAGACCCGTCGACCCGCAGCGAGCCCGTGCAGGAAATGCAGCCGGTCGACTCCGGCTCTTCCTCGGCCCCTCCGGAACAGGTGCTTTCCGCGCCCGAGGGCACGGTGGGGGTGCTCTTCGTTCAAGAGGGCTCGCTGAATGGGTGGGGGTTACGGGGCGGAGAAAGCATTCCGGAGATCTTGAATAGAAGAACAGGTCTGGGAAGCGAAGAGATCGAGCTCTGGACGCAGGTGGCCGGCTCGAAGCTGGAGGTGGTCCTCTTCGATCCCACCCGCCTCCGAGGCGAGAGGACTGTCGTAACGATCCGGCTCTTGGCGGAAACCGGCGAGGGCGCGGGTCTAGAGCTTAGACTCCTGGGGCTCGACCCGGGCGCGGTCTCGCCGCCCACCACGGCCGTCCCGCCGCGAAGCACGCTGTCCTGGCGCGAGCTGAGCTTCGAGGTCGCGGACAGCGCTCAGCTGGACCCGCTCACCCTCCAATTTTCATCGACCGGCGCCGCGGGCGGGACCGTTTCGCTCCGAGCCCTGGAGGTGTCGCTGCGGCCCCACACCACGGAGCTGTCGGAACCCGAGCCCCCGACCCCTCCCGATTCTTCCCAGCCTCCGGTTCCGTTCGTAGTGGTGGGTTCGGCCATCAAACTGCGGCCGGACAGACCGGTGGAAGGAGGCGCAGCTGGGGCGGAGCTGATCGCCGCCCGCAATGAGTTCGAGTCGTTCCAGGTGGCGATCACCGCGACAGACGAGCCGATTACGGCGCTGCGTGCGGAGCTGGCAGGCGATCTCACCACTCCCGGAGGGGCGATCATCTCCGCGGAAAAGGTGACCGTCTATCGCGTGGGCTACCACCAGGTGGTCTCCCCCTCGGACCTCGAGGGATCTCGGGGGCGTTGGCCCGACCCGCTGATTCCGGCGGTGGATCCGCTCTACCGAGAGCCGCGGAACGCCTTCCCGATCGACGTACCCAAAGGGGAGAACCGCGCTGTCTGGGTTGACATCCAGGTGCCCATCGATGCCACCCCCGGCCTCTACCAGGGAAGCCTCAAGCTCACCGCCGAAGGACTCGCTTCCTCCGTCCCTATCCACCTTCAAGTTCTCCCCTTCACCCTGCCCTCCACCACGTCCTTGAAGAGCGCGTTCGGCTTCAATCCGGGCAGCGAGTGCACGGTGGGCGCGCCTGGCTGTAGCTCCAGCTCCATCCTGCGGGCAGACGCCAAGGCGTTATTCGTTCGATCCGCACTGGACAACCGGATCACCATCGCCAGTGCCCACGTAACCTCCCTGCGGGCGGGCAGCACCACCGGTCTGTCCGAGTTCCGGACCTACACCTTGCCTTTCATCAAAGGGACCGCCTCAACCCGCCTGGCCGGAGCGCGGCTGTCCACGTATCAGGTCAATCGGATCAAGGAGCACAACCTGGCCGGCTGGAAAGCGGAGGCCGAGCTACAGGGCTTCAGCGACCGCGTCTTTATCTATGCCTGCGACGAGCCGCACTTCTTCCCGGTCTATGGAGAGGACGCCAGCAACTGGGCGCTGTGTCGCGACGAGTTGGAGCTGGCCAAGGCCGCGTGGCCGGAGGCACCGCGTCTGGTGACCGCGCACATCCAGAGCTCCGAGGCCAATGGCGGGACCTCGCTGGTCGATCTCATGGTGATCAATGAGGAGCTGCTCGACGGGCCTAAAGGCACCCGGTGGTTCGAGGGTAACCAGCGGCCGCTGTATGACGACTTTCTCCAGCAGGGCGCTGCCCGAAACAAGGCGCTCTGGATCTACGCCGCCTGTGGAAGCCACGGCTGTACCCGCGATGCCGACCGCTACAACATTGGTTGGGCAGGCTATGAGATCGACGCACCCGCATCGGAGACCCGCGCCATCGCCTGGGCGGCCTTCCGTTACTCGCTCTCGGGAACGCTCTACTACGACATGGCCCTCCTCCTGCCATCCGCTTGGGAGACGCAGCTCTACTCCACCGGGAATGGCGACGGGACCCTCTTCTATCCGGGCACGGTCAACCGCATTGGAGGCACCCACCCCATCCCCATCGAGTCTCTCCGGATGAAGTTGGTGCGCGATGGCTACGAGGACTACGAGTATCTGAAGCTGCTGCGGGATCGAGGCCACGGCAACGAGGCTCACTCATTGGCCGCGTCGCTCTTTCCGACCGTCTACGATACCGCCCGTACCGATGCCCAGGTCCAAGCGGTGCGCCGCAAGCTGGCTCAGCGCGTGGCGGAGCTCCTCGCTGCACAACCGTGAGACACCACCTAATCTTCCTGCGATGGATGGTGGTCGCCGTGCTGCCTTCGATGATCGCCCTGCTTCCGGAGCTTGAAGTCCCTCTACTCGACGACCTTGGTGGTCACTCCAGACGGCAGCCAACTGGGACCGGTGAGGTCCCCCGTGACGGGATCCTCGTGAACCACGCCCAACGCAATCAGCGCCTGGGTCAGAGCCGCGGAGAGCAGGTCGGGAGAGAGCGCCTGTCCGCCCTCCGGCAGCTTGTGCGGATCGAGCCCCGGGTTTCGCAGCCCCAGGAGCTCCGATCCGAACTTGCCGCCGCCCAGGTGGCTCGTGGCCCGACCCCAGAAGGTGGTACCGTTTAGAATGCTGAAGAATGTGACCTCGGTTGCGCGCGGCGAAGCACCGCCCGATCTGGCCTGATTGGCCTCCTCTACCAAGCCCATGATCCGGTCGGCGGCCTTCTTGCCCAGAAATTCGACCAGCACCTCGCGATCCTTGGGCTGGGCCAACCGGGGAAAGGCGATCATCCGCCCCACCAGCTGGAGGGCTGCCTGCTGCCGCCAGTCCGGCATGCTGTGGATAAACTGCCGGACCTCCGGAGGCAGCCGGAATTCGCCGGCCAGCTCCAAGGGCCTCGCCCCCAGATCGACCTCCGGCCGGAGCACTGAATCGGCCGCGATGATCGGGGCGGGAACCCGAATCAGCCATCCCGGCTCCAAGGGCGCTTCCACCCACTCGCCGGTGGTGTCGTTATGGATCCGATTGAAGTGCTCGAGCAGCTTGGCGAAAGCCTCGGTTCCATAGATGCGGAAGGACAGCTCCTCCCAGCTGCGCTCAATCCCCACCGTGGTGGAGGTTCCCTCCACCGCATTCCCCTCGAAGGAAGCGGCCAGCGCCTGAATCAGCTCGAATTGATCCGGGCGCATGGTCTCACCCACGACGTAGGCGATGGCCCCCAGCATGTCAGACTCGATCAGGTCCCGCACCATCCGCAACCGCTTCGAATCGCCGGCGCTCATCCCGACCAGATGGTCGCCCCATTGCTCCTCGCGGCTCTTCCCCACAACGACGCCCCGGAAGGTATGGTCGGGCTTTCGATTCCACACCCTATACGGAAGCTCCCCCTTGAGCGTCCCGTCCGGTCGGACCGAGAGTAGCCCCGCGCGGAGGTGCGCTCGGATGGCGACCGTCGCCGCCGGCGGGGGATAGGAGAGCTCCTCCACATACGAAATATGGTTGGGGTCGGGAATCTTACCCTCGTTGATCTTCGCGATGACCGGTCCCAGCTCCCTCAAGCCCACCGTCCGCTCAGCGAAGTCGTCAATGGATCGTTCGTTATCCCGGATTCGATCGACGCACGAGAGCTCCTGGAGGGGCAACCCTTCGGCCTCCGAGCGGCTCAGGAAGTGCTGGACCAGCGCGTTGAACGCGATCAGCTCCTGAGGGTCGGTGCGGCCCAGCAGCTCCCGGAGCTCGGCCCACTGTTCGTCCACCTTCAGCGTGGCATCAATGTGCCCCGACGCGCCGATGTCGGCATGGGCCGTGATCGCGCATTCCAGTCGCGCGATCCGCTGAGCCTCAGCCGGAAGCTGCGAGAGGTAGTCGTCTAGAACGCTGTACATGCCCCACCTCGTCGGCTCCCCCTGGAGCGGGGCACAGTCTCGGGGAGGTTCGGAGACCCATATCGGCGGCTCGGCGCCCAGCACCAGAGTGGCGCCGTGGGTCGGAGATCCGCTGGGACCGTCCG
>JBGTHI010000735.1:0-6877 GCA_041746295.1 Myxococcaceae bacterium | reverse complement strand
GAACGATCTCCACCCGGAGGCTCGCTGCGTCGGTCCAGCTCTCGGGAACCTTCACCGGCGCTCTAGTGGTGATGAGAGGACGGTGTTCTTGCGGCTGCTTCACGATCTGGGTAAATGGGGAGGGCGATGTGCCGTTTCTTGGGACGTTCTCTACTGGGAGTGGGATCATTGGGGACGGGCTTGGAAGGTGGCCCTGATTCGAAATTGTGATGGGCCTGAAACACTGAAACAAGGCCTCGGCTGCGACAAAGTGCTGACGGAATCACCCCCTGCGCGTACGTGGATCCTCTTCCAGGGTGATGGGTCGAGAAGCTCGGATTAGAACGGAGGGCCGAGCCGAGATCGGTCGGGCACTTAGCGACGCCAATTTTATGTCGCACCCTCGTGTGGGTGGCCCTTGATCCGGGTCGCCCCTTTCTGGCAAGGGCGGCGATCTGTAGCGCGCGACCGTACGGCCGCCGATGAGGCGGCCTCAGCGAGCCCTACGTCACGAGCCGGTCAGCTAATCAGCCGCAGGATGGTGATAAAACTTCTGAGAGGGGGCGTTCCCAACTAAGGAGGAGTGTGCGGTCTGCGGCGCCTCTCGTCGATCCTGGCGAGTCGTGACTTCCGTGCGGCCCCGAGCCTAAAGATGCCCCTTCCCAAGTTGACCGATTTTGTCTCCTTCAATGACCAGAAGCTTGCCGCCAAACACGGGAACGGCTCTCCGATCCCGATGTCGACGCTCTTCGAGGCCTACTTTGATGGAGCGGTCGACATCATCAATGGGGACATGGAGGCGCTGCTCGATCAACGGCACCTGTTCGTTTCGTACAGGCTCACGCCCGAGCACGTGAAGTTCCTGTTCACCCACTTCATCCCCGAAGTCGCGATCCACTCCAAGGCGCAAGATCAGCGCATCGTCCGGGAGCACTACGATCGCGGCAACGACTTCTTCGCTGCCTTCCTGGGCGATCGGATGATCTACACCTCCGGCATCTTCAAGCAGGGCCCGGAGACCGAGACCCTGGAGCAGGCCCAGGACAACAAACTCGATCTGGTTTGCCACAAGCTGATGCTCAAGCCGGGCGAGGAGCTGCTTGACGTCGGTTGCGGGTGGGGCACCCTCGCGCGTCACGCGGCGGGCAAGTACAACGTCGATGCCACGGGCGTCACCCTGGCCGAGCGGCAGACCGAGCTCGGCAACGGGCGGATCAAGGAGGCAGGACTGGAGGAGCGCGCCCGGATCCTGTGCCTGGACTACCGCTCCATTCCCAAGCGCCGGTTCGACAAGATCGTCAGCTTGGAGATGGTGGAGCACGTGGGCGTGAAGAACCTGCCCAGCTTCTGCCGGCAGATGTACAGCCAGCTCAAGGACGACGGCATCTTCCTACTGCAATGGACCGGCCTGCGCCGTGGTGGTCCCGCTGGGCTTCCCGTCGTCGGCCTGCGCCCCGAGGACATGATCTGGGGCCTGTTCATGAACAAGTACATCTTCCCCGGCGCAGACGCCTCACTGCCGCTGAGCGACATGGTGCGCGCTCTCGAAGATGCGGGTTTCGAGATCCACTCGGCCGAGAACATTACCATCCACTACGCGCACACTCTGCGGCTATGGCACCGGAATTGGCTGCAGGCCCGGGAGCAGATCGTCAAGATCTATGGAGAGCGCTGGTTCCGGATCTGGAACCTGTTCCTGCCGTGGTCGGGCCGGGTGGGTGACCAGGGCAATGCGGCCTGCTTCCAGGTGGTGGCCAACAAGAATACCGACGCTTTCGACCGCAACATCTACGTGGGCCACACGGGTGTGGGCGTCTCGGCGGAGTACCCGGTCGACAGCCGCGCCGAGCGGCAGCTCCGGCCCCACTCAGTCAAGGTTGGCTAGGACTAGCGTTCCGGCAGCAGTCTTTTCCATAGCGCGTCCACCGTCTCGAACAGCTCGTCGGGCTGATGGGCGCGCAGCAGCGCTGGGCTGGCGTAGCCCCAGGAGACGGCGCCGGCCCGGAGGCCGATGGCCCGCGCCGCTTGAAGGTCTCTCAGCTCATCGCCGACGCAGAGGACCGTTTCGGAGGGGAGTCGGCTTCTCCGCACCACCTGTTTGAACCGTCGGGCTTTGCCGAAGAGGGAAGCGCCGCAACTGAGCTGGCCGAAGACCCCGGCAAGCTCCGGCCCCAATACCCGGCAAACGTTCTCGAAGGCGTTGGAGGTGACGATCGCCATCTCCACCTTGGCGCGAGCGAGCTCTCGGAGCAGGTCACCGATGCCGGGAAAGAGCGCAATGGCATCGATCTCGGCCGCCATCCGCCGCCTGAGCTCCGCGGCGATCCAGGGCACCTTCCATAGAGAGACGCCCAGCTCCCTCATCAAGGCCCGGCTATCGCAGCCGCGGAGCCTTTCGATCTGTTCCGGCGCGATCTTCCGGAATCGGTACCGGTCGGCAAGAGGGCCCATCGTCTGCAATGCCCACGAGAATGAGTCGGCCAGGGTGCCGTCGAAATCGAAGATCACCAGCCGAT
Organism: Myxococcaceae bacterium; assembly: GCA_041746295.1. Taxonomy (GTDB): domain Bacteria; phylum Myxococcota; class Myxococcia; order Myxococcales; family Myxococcaceae; genus JBGTHI01. Next base: position 4,382 of record JBGTHI010000735.1, on the reverse strand, counting down.
AACGGCTCATATGGGAGCCCGGCCGCGTTCAGTCGTTTCCCAGGTCCAAGCTCAGGAACTGAGGCACCAATGCGAAGAGAACGCCCACGCAGAACAGCCCCAAAGCCACGAAGAAGGCGGGTCCGGTCCAGCGCCGGGTCGTGCGGCAGGCTTCAGCCAGGATCGGGTCGGTGGGGCAGGGTTGTGAGAGTGCGCGGAGCTGAAGCAGGGCGCAGGCCCCGAGCAGCAATCCGGCCAGGCCAAAGACCCAGCCCTTGTGCTCGGAGATCCAGATCAGCTGCGGGACGTTGGAGAAGAGGCTCACCAGAACCCCGCCCGCTCCCAGCGCCACGAACAGGGCCGGCAGCGCGCAGCAGATCAGCGTGCCGGCCGAGGAGAAGAGCAGCGCGGCGGAGAGCAGTCTCTTCATGGCGCGAAGGCGGTTGGCGGAGCCGCGGGATGCTCGATGCTCAAGACGTCGTAACCGGCGTCCTTCACCAGCTCCCGCAGCCGCTTGTCGCTGGGAGGTGCGCTGGGATCGACCTGCAGAGTGACCTGCTTGTCCGCGAGGCTCACGTCGACCTTCTGGATGCTCTTCTCGGAACGGAGCGTCTTCTTCAGCCCTACGGCGCAGAACGAGCAGACCATTCCCTTGATGGTCACCCGGATCGCCATGGGGGACTGGGCCTGGACCGCCAGAGGAAGGGCCAGGCTCAAGGCTAGGAGTACTCTCCTCATGGTCACAGCTCCGCCGAGAAGTTGACCGTCCATTCACCCCGGAAGCTCGTACCCATCTCCAAAGCGATGTTCTGATAAAGCAGCCGCAGCATCGGTGTCAGGACGTGGCGGTTCCGGAACTGGTGCATGTACTGGTACTGTAACACCACCCACGGGTTGATTTGATCGATCTCCCCCACGAAGGGCGCCAATCCGGCCCTTAGGGCGGCCTGAAGATCCTCGAACTTCTGACGCGAGAGGATGTAGCGGCTGTTGGCGGACAGATACCAATGCCGACTCTCCGCGTCGGCCTCTACCGCCACCAAAGCCATCTCCCGGATGTCGCCCACCGATTTGAGCCCGCCGATTCCCACGGTTGCGAAGGCGTTGGCCTGCCAGTTCAGGGCATTGTGGCGGTACGCGAGCAGGCTTACCTCCTGAGCAAGCAGGTTTACCCGGTCTCTCCTGCGGTTCATCCAGAGATAGCTGAGCCCGAACGAGAACCGGCGGGAAATGGTGCGGGCCAGGGACAGCCCGCTCATCATCGGTTGGCCGGTGGCCATCACCATCGTGGAGTCGAGGAACGACACCGGACGGCCCCAGGCCACGCCGCAGAAGGAGAGCAGCCCCAAGAGGCAGAGAGGCCGGAGTGCTCGAGAAAGGGTTCTCAAAGGTGCGGCCGGATAGATCGGGCACCAGCCCGAAGGTCTTCCCTTACTTTGCCCTCAATGCGGGAAGGTCGCCAGCCCGCATTCCCGCGTGGAACCGGTCTCGAAGCCCCGTGTCTAGAAGGTGAGCCCGGCAAAGATCTGCGGTCGGTAGTCCAAGGCGAAGTCGGTGGTGCTCTCGCTGATGCCCGGCGCCGAGCGATAGTCGAAGTAGCGGGCCTGAATGGCGAGTGGGACGACCGCCAGGTAGATGCGGTTGATGACGAAGTTGAGCTGGAGCCGAACGTCGCTTCCCAGGCTCAGAATGTTTGATCCGGATGGGAAGAGCAGCTCAGCATCCAGCAGCGAGACAACCGGCTCCAGCTCCAGCCGCAACCGGCTGCCCTGGTGCAAAGCGATCGGAAAACCTAGAGCGGCGGGCTCGAACCGCACCAACGAGGTGCCGTCCAGGTTCCCGTAGTAGGCGGCCACGTGGTAGCGGACGTCGTCTCCCGAAGAGACCTCCAATCCCAGATAGTGGCCCGTCCTGCTCCGACGAAGCGCATCGCCCGAGAGCGGGATCGCCGGAAGGTAGCTCAACGAGAGCCGGGTGTCGGAGTACCGAATGCCGGCATTGGTGATCGGCCCGGGAGGCACCTTGGGATTCACCTGGGCCCCAGGACAGGTCTTCAAGCAGTCGGCATGTTGGAAACTGCAGCTGCCGCCGCCACCGCTGTAGCCCGGGTAGGCGCCACCGCCGTAGTAACCGGTGCCGCCGTAGTAGCCGCCACCGACCCCGCCATAGAACCCGCCGCCCCCGCCACTGCGGCAGGTATTGTAGACGATCATGCACTCGCGGATGCACGAGTTCCCCTCCGCGGTCGGCGGGACATAGACCCGAGCGGGGGTGGCGCAGCCAGTGGAGAGCAGGGCGAGGAGCGAAAGCCAATCGCGCCAACGACGGATGCTGCGGTTCATGGGCCTACCTTGGAGCAAGCCTTTGGGGATGGTCAACCGCTAGAATACCCCGACGTCGGGAGACTGGGCAGAAGGGGGAATGGCCGGCGGTGCCATGGAAGTCTCGCGCGGACAGCCTGGGGCTCTCCAGCTGCTGCGCGAGCTGCCACCTTCGGATGAAACTCCAGCTCTTCAAAATGCCGGAGCGGGGGATGGAGTAAGGATATCGGTTGAAGTGTTCGACGCGATCCCTGAAAAGCGTGACCGACCACAGGTAGCTACCAATCATCAAGCATCATGGTGAAGCGCCCCGGTCCCGGCGCCATCGGCTGTGCGCATCGCTTCCTTCTGGTAGTCGTTCAAGGTCATGGGTCCCCTCCGTTGGACCGCATTCCTCTACTCCGATTTCAGGGGTGAAGCCGAAAACGTTGTAGCCTGGAATATGCACGAAGCGGATGATTACGGACTAACCGAGGGCTCAACGAACCTCCACCCCTCCGGCTTCACCTCCGGTGAGGAAACCGCCGCTCCAGGAGCTGAACTGGGTCAGGTCAGCTCCTGGCAGAGCGTCCTGTCAGGCGGCCTGGGTGGTTGTCCGTTGTCCGTGCGAAGGACTCCGCGCGCGGAGCTGTCGGCCGGCGAAGTTAAAGTCTACGACGAGCTCGTCGGAGTGCCAGCTGGCTGGGGAGGTTGCTCCCCGAGAAGCTGAGCTGGTCGAAGAGATCCCCCGGGTACCGTCGGCGGGAGGCTCGCCCTGAGTCGGTGTCGGGGCAGTGGTCGGCCTGGGCGTCTGGGAGGGCTCGGGCTCGGACGTCGGGGATGGGGCAGTGGTCGGCCTGGGCGTCTGGGAGGGCTCGGGCTCGGACGTCGGGGATGGGACAGTGGTCGGCCTGGGCGTCTGGGAGGGCTCGGGCTCAGACGTCGGGGATGGGGCAATAGTCGGCCTGGGCGTCGGGGAGGTCGCGGGCGTCTGGGAAGGCGTGATCGCGGGCGCTGGGGGGAGCTTTTCCAAGGACGGCGCTGGTGACAGTGGGATACCGGTCGGCGTTGGGAGCGGACTTGGGGAAGGCTCCTGTCGGCGCGGAGTCTCGGGGCTCGGCGTGGTCTCGGGGCTGGGAGTGAGCAGCGAAGTGTCAGGATCGCCGCCGGGTTGTGGAGTCGGCGAACGCGGGGCTGGGGAGGGCCCGAGGACCGCCACCGCAAGGATCGCGCCACTCGCCAGGGCAAGGGTAAGCGCCGCGGCCCCGACCTTGACTCCGCTGGACCTGCTGAACCGGCGGCTGTGGTCAGCCGGGGCGACATAGGAGTCGGCCACAGCCCGATCCATCTGATCGTGGACTTCGCGTGGAAAGGCAATCGGCACAGTCGGATTGGGGTCATAGCCGCCGAGCTCCGCGGTGACCTCGGTGGAGCCCTCAGGCGGGACTTGGTGATGCTCGCCCCGACTATGCCTGGGGCCTTGAGGTGAGCCGGGGGAAGGAGGAAATACCATGACGAAGTCCTGCTACCCAGCCCAATGCCAGGATTGAGCAGTTATCCAGGGAGACTTCCCGGAAGTTGTCTGGCTGCTCTCTCCGAATTCAAGAATCTCTTGAACCTGAAGACCTAATGCTCAGATAGGCCTGAGCGAGCGGGATTCCGTGCTCGAACTCTGCTCGTTTCTCCGCGGTTTCCGCGGGATTTTGAAGGAAGTTCGCGCGGGAACACATGCCGCTGAGGCGGGCGAGGATCCGCTCTGCCAGTTGCCGAACCTCGTGGCCTTGGGAACCGCTGAGCGGCAGCGGGCCGCAGAAGGGGTTCGGCGTGCGCGGAGTTGCCGTTCCACTGCTGCCGTGCCAGCGTCACCCTCCTTGATCGACACTGCGGGGGGACTTGAAGATGGCCGATGCCCGTGAGCTCACACCGAAGCTTCCCACGCTCAAGCTGTTCATAGACGGTCGGTACATCGATCCGCTGGAGGGTGGCACCTTGCCGGTGAGCAACCCGGCCAAGGGGGAGAAGATCTGCGACGCGCCCGCGGCCTCCGCGGCGGACGTGGACCGGGCCGTGAAGGCGGCGCGCAGTGCCTTCGAGAGCGGACCT
>JBGTHI010000734.1:0-2745 GCA_041746295.1 Myxococcaceae bacterium | reverse complement strand
TCCGCAGACAGATCGCCTGGCAGGACAACGCGCCGCGACTGTTCCACTATCGCGACCGAGACGGTCGCGAGGTCGATCTCGTGATGGAGCGCCGAGATGGGTCGGTCGCCGCCGTTGAGGTCAAGACCGCGGCATCGGCCTCGTCACGTGACTTCCGGGGGTTACGCCACCTCCGCGACAGACTGGGCCCCCGGTTCAAGGCCGGCGTGCTGCTCTACACCGGTGAGTACACGGTGCCGTTCGAGGACCGACTTGCTGCAGTCCCGCTCAGCGGTCTCTGGGCGGATCTGCAAGTGCGCTCATCCGATCAGTGAGCCAAAACTCGTTCCCCTCGCCGTTCCCCTGACCGACGAAACCGCTTGCCCAAGGGCTGAATCAACCCTCATCCGCGGTCTACGAAACCGAAGGTCACTGGTTCGAATCCAGTCGGGCGCGCTTAGGAAATGGCTTAGATAGAGGCTTTGCGGCGATGGCCGCATAGCGCAACGTCCGTTTTCGAGCGGCTTGAACAGCGTAAAGGGAACGAGCCTCACCGTGTCAAGGCTCTTGTAACCCTCTCTGACCCGTGTTCGCACCAGCCGACGGGCAATCTAGTCGTGCCCGGAGCGACTCAGGCGACGGCGCGAGCTTCGCGATGGTGGGCAAAGCGTTCGGACCCAAGAATGGCCGAGGTGGACGTCGAGGGCCGAAACCAATTTCGAAACCATTGTGGATCTTGGAAAACTCTACAAATCGCAGGCCGAGCGCCACTCGCGCCCAAGTGTGCGCGCCAGTCAATCGGTACAGATGAGGTTGGTGAGTATGCGCTCCTGCATGGACGGAGCGCTCGCGGTTAGGTCGGTCCGCCTCGGGCAGCCGTGGGTCAGCCGGCCTGCCCGTCTCGCGAATGGGGCGTTCCTAACGCATGACTTGTGGTTTCTGATTGACACCGGAAACCCGAGTCAGTACGGTGACCACGACGTGGGGGTACAGAGGATCAGGTTTCGACTACGGCGAAGCTGGCTGGTGGCAGCGATGACTTCGCTTTTGGTCTTGCTTTCGGCGCCCTCCGAGGCGGCGCTCGCCATAGACAAGCAAGTCGCTTTCTTCAAGGCGGATCTTTCTCTGACGCAAGAAGGGCAGGAGGTCGATCGGTTCTACGACCCGGTACCCCAGGGGTGTGTCGGGCGTCCGGAGTTTCCGGGGTGTGAGAAATGGGCGTCCGGAGACCTCAGGTGCGAAGGGACGGGCGGATACCAAGCCACACTCGTTACCCCCTCGCCGATCAAGCTGCAGATCGGGCTCGTCAAGCGGCCAGTGAAGGCAGGCGGCGGCAGAGACTTCGCCTTCGGCCCACCGGATGCAAAGCTCGGATACGGAAAGCGAACGCCGCTCGCCGGGGAGTTCTCGGGAACCGTCAACGGGTTCTACACGGAAACAACCGGATGTCCGGAGAAGTCTTCGTGTGCCCTCGAACAACCCTTTTCGGGAAGTAGCTTCTCGATGTTCTCCCCGCTCATCTACGGCACCTCCGCCTCGACACCCGAGGACGACTTCGCGGTCAACGCCGACTTTTTGATCTCTTCCATATCGGGATGCATCCCGTACCACCTCGACGGACCGGGTCTATGGCCGAAAGTGCAGGAGCCAACCTGGGAGACTGCTTCTGGGGGATCGGTGTACCCAGAGCTCCCCAAATCGAAGGTGTTCGATCCCCACGTGAAGCGGATCAAGACTGCAACGTCGTTCGCGATCGACGTCATTAGCCCCGAGATCTCGGGAACCGGGCGCGAAGAGCTCAGCTTCGAGATGGTTCTCAAGCGCATAAAGCCAAAGAAGTAGTCGCTGTCTCAGACCACCACGTGAGCTCCACCATGGATCAAGTAGAGCCGCTGCGGATCAATGTCCACGCGATGGTCGGCGGCCTCCCCCAGTCCCATTGCGGGCGACGAGGGTTGCTCTAGCTGTAGTTCCTAACCACGTTGTTCATCCGGTCCCGCCTGGAAGGCTGGGGGTGCTTACGCCACCAACCCCAGGACGACTGGATGAAGATCCACGCTAACGCCAAGACCTGTCCCGACTTCATCATTTCCTCAATCCTTCCGCTGGGAGTCCCTCTTCAACTCCGCTCGGGAACTAGCCCTAGGCGGGTGAGGAAGGCGCTTTGGTCGCGTGCGATCGTCTCGGACCCAGTCACTCGCCTGGGCCAATTCCTCAAAGGGTGACACTCGACATCCATAGTAGATGAAGCTATATTCTCGACCATGAACGACCGTGGCCGATTGCTGAACGAGGTGATGTCCGAAACCGGCATCAACCAGTCCGAGCTGTCTCGGTTGAGCGGAGTGCGCCAGCCGAGCATCAGCCAGATGCTCTCGGGCCGGATCGAGATGAGTGACGAGCAGCTTGACCGGCTGCTCGGCTGCATGGGCCGGCGTCTGGAGGTCGTCCGGCGACCTGTGGTTCCGAGCCTCACTCGCTCAGAGCGGCGTTCTTGGCGCCTTCACCGCCAGCTTTCGACGTCACTCAACCGCTCCCAGTTGGAGGAATGGCGTCCGACTTTGACGAGCAACCTGCGCCGCCTGCGGCTGGGTGTGCGCGGCCAGCCGCACGAACGTAATCTGAGACGTTGGGAATCGCTGATCGAGTCCGGCGATGTCCCTGGTCTGCATCGTGTTCTCACCGGGCTGGACCGGGACTCGATCGAGTTACGAGAGGTCAGCCCCCTTAGTGGACTTCTCTCGGATCAAGAACGCCTGCGGATCC
>JBGTHI010000733.1:0-3431 GCA_041746295.1 Myxococcaceae bacterium | reverse complement strand
GTCTGCGGCGCCTTCGCGGAGGGCTACCGGGTAAGCGGCGCGGGCAATCGGCTCCGAGCGGCGGCGGCGGGCTTCGACCAGGCCTACCTGTTCGGGGCGATCGCCACGGTGATCGTCGGGCCCGCCATCTTCCTCTACCTGGGTCACCACGCCAACCGCTTCCCCTTCCTCCCTTCCCAACCCGTCCGTCCCCTCGTCGATCAGACCGCTACGTAGCTCATCGTCATGCCCGACGCCTCGCCTTCCGTGTCTTCTCCACTCATCAGCCATCCGCAGGACGTGCCCTTCCGCGATTCGGCGCGGAACGTTGGCCACGGCCTGCTGCTGAGCTCCGCCTTCGCGGTGGCGGGCGGCCTGGTGATGGGAGGCGGGAAGCTCTTATCTACCGCCCGGCAAAGCAAGAAAGAGGGCGGCCGCTTCGCTCCGGATTGGTCCGAGACCATCGAGGCGGCCGTAACCTCGGCTCGGGCCAGCTGGACCGCGGGCGGTTTCGCCGCGTTTCTCTTCCCCAACGCGCTTAAATTCGGCATCGGCCGAGGGTTCAGCCCGGAGCACCTCGCGGCGGAGCTCCAGAAGGGTACTGAGGCGGCCAGCCAAGCATCCAAGCTGATCTCCGGGGGCTCCCGCCTGGCGAAGATGCTGGACAAGACGGGGACACGCGAGCTTCTCGACAACCGCTGGGGCCAGGCTGCCATTCTGGGAAGCGTGGTCGGAATCGCCGGCGGGATGGCCGTCTTCTGCCAACGGCTGACCGACACCGCGATGACCCGCTGGAAGCACGAGGAGGGCTTCGTCCCCGACCTGAAAAAGTCCGCCCGATCCGCCGTGAAGGTAGCGGGCATCGGACTGCTGGCGGGCGGCGCCGCGAGCTTCCTCTTCAAGAGACAGCTCGGCATCACCATTTAAGCTGGGCTCATGCATTGACTGTCGAAGGACCAGAAAACGCGTGGCGTTGAAGCCGTACGCCGTGGCATATCCAGGGTCCTATGGCACTCCACGAGGTGCTCGCGGCCAAACGCGACGATGTCATCCTGCGCTGGAAGGCGCAGGTGCGGGGGACCCTTGCCCCCGAAGCCATGCCGCCCTTTGAGCTCATCAACCATATTCCTGAATTTGTGGATGAGATCGTCTCAGCCCTGAGAGCGGACTCCGGCCTCTCATCGCGGGGCCCGTCGCCAGAAGAGAGCGCGACCGCGGCCGGACACGGTGCCCAGCGACTTCGGCTTGGGTTCAGCCTCGACTCCGTCGTGCGCGAGTACGGAACTCTGCGCGACGCCATCGTCGCAACCGCGAGAGACGCCGGCGCGCAGCTCACGTTCCAAGAACTTCAAGTTCTGTTCGACGCCATCGTTACGGGGATCGCCCATGCGGTCTCGGAATACACACGCCAACGGGATGCCGAGCTGCTGCGGCAAGCCAACGAGCACTTCGCGTTCATCGCCCATGAGCTACGCAACCCCTTGTCGTCAGCGACGATGGCGTTCCAACTCCTCAAGAGCAAGGGGCTGCTTCCCGCTGAGAGCCGCTCAGTGGGCGCGCTCGAACGAGGTCTTCAGCACACCAGTGAGCTGGTCGATCAGACGCTACAGATCGCGCGGGTCGCTTCCGGCATCGAACTGCACAGGCAGGCAACGACCCTCCAGGCGCTTTTCGAGGACGCGGAGCTTGGTGCGATATCCGAAGCAGAATCCAAGGGCGTCGAGATTCGGTTGGCGATCGAGACGGACGAACGGGTCAACCTCGATACTCGACTGGTCCGATCCGCGCTCGGCAACTTACTTCGGAACGCTGTGAAGTACACGTCGGGGGGAGGTGTCGTCCAGCTGCGCGGACAGATCGCGAACGGGCGCGCGGTGATCGAAGTAGAGGACCGGTGTGGAGGGCTTGCACCCGGCAAGGTCGAAGAAGCTTTCGCGCCGTTCGTGCGCCTGGATAACCGCCAGAGCGGCTTCGGCTTGGGGCTCGCCATCGCCAAGCAGGCAGTCGACGCGCACGGCGGAAGCATCCGTGTTCAGAACCTCCCCGGAAAGGGCTGCATCTTCGTGCTCGAGTTGCCGGTCGGGCTCGTATAGGTCTCGCGGCCGACGAACCTATGAACTGATCCCCCACCCTCGGTTGGTGGTGAAGGAAGAATGGCTCCCCATTCGGTCGGCTGTACCAACCAAGTTCTCTGGCGAATTCCTTAGGCTGCTCAGGGGCTTGCGGCCGATGACGAGGGCCTGAACCGCGCGCTGTGGCTGCTCACGCAGCTTCCCCTCGCGGCCCGCGATCCGAAGTTCAATCAAAGAAATCCTGCAATAACATCGATCCCTTGCGCTAAGAGATCGGCATTGGGGCTAAACCCCAGTAAATGAAGCCCACCCAGATCCTGGTCGTTGACGACGACCCGCATGCCCGAGACCTGCTCCGCCGCATTCTCGCGCCCCTGGGCGAGGTTCGAGAGGCGTCGGATCCCAGGGCGGCTTTGAAGCTGCTCGAAGGCGAGCGTGGCCTGGATCTGGTGCTCACCGACATGGCGATGCCGGAGCCGCAAGACGGCCTCAAGGTCCTGAAGGCGGTGCGCGAGGCTCTGCCGGAAACCCCGGTGATCGTCCTGACCGCCTTTGGAAACATCGAGGGGGCGCTCGACTCGATACAGCAGGGCGCTTTCGACTACCACACCAAGCCGTTCGACGTGGACGCCATCGTCCGGATCGCGAGGAGGGCGCTGGAGCAGAAGCGGCTGGTTGAGGAGAACCGGAGCCTTCGACAACAGATCCAGCGCAGCGCGCTGGTCGGACGCAGCCCCGCGCTGCTCGACGTCTACAAGCAGGTGGCGCGTGCCGCGGCGACGCAGGTTCCGGTCCTGATCACCGGGGAGACGGGGACCGGCAAAGAGCAGGTTGCTCGCTCCCTCCACCAGCGTTCTTCCCGTGCGCGAGGTTCCTTCGTCCCCGTGGACTGTGGGGCGATCGCCGAGTCGCTGATGGAGAGCGAGCTGTTCGGTCACAGCAAGGGCGCCTTCACCGGGGCGAGCGGCGCCCGGCGCGGTCTCTTCGAGGAGGCTCACGGGGGAACGCTGTTCCTCGACGAAATCGGCGATGTCGGCCCCAAGATCCAGGCACAGCTCCTTCGGGCGCTGCAGGAAGGAGAGATCCGCAGGGTGGGGGAAAGCGCGGCGGTCAAGGTCGACGTCCGGGTGGTGGCGGCCACCAACAAGGACCTCGCCCAGAAGGTCAAGGACGGCGAGTTCCGTGAGGATCTGCTCTACCGCTTGGATGTGGTGCATCTCCACCTGCCCCCACTGCGCTCCCGCAGGGAGGACATCCCCGGCCTGGTGGAGCACTTCTCGGAGAGGCATGCGCGCGGAGGCGCGCGGCCGGTGGTCACCGAGGCGGCGATGCGCCGGCTGCTGGGCTACGACTGGCCGGGGAACATCCGCCAGCTCGAGA
>JBGTHI010000732.1:0-2495 GCA_041746295.1 Myxococcaceae bacterium | reverse complement strand
GAGCAGGGTGCCGCCAAGGAAGAGAATGGCTGCGGCGGTGACGGCCCGTCCCGGCCATCGGCTCGCCGCCCAAGCGGCAGCCAAGAGCGCCAACGCGTGGAACAGCTGGTAGCGGGCGCCGGTCTCGAAGACGGCGAGCAGCTCTGGAGAGAGCCGCTGGCGCAAAGCATGGGCGCCGAAAGCGCCGGCGGCCACCGAGAGGAACGCGGAGAGGGCGCCAAGGCGAAAGAAGATGCGGTCCATCCGGTCCTTCCCTTGATGCGAGTCGGCCATGCGATCTATCTAGCCGCAAAGGAGCGCACTTACCTGCCCCAAACGATGCTCTCCCTTCGGAGCAATGTCGCGGTCACCCCCAGCGCCGAGGCCGCGACTCCGGCCGCCATTGCAGCTGCCGCGAACAGGCTGCCGAGCGGAATGGTCTCTCCCCGGAACACGCCGTTGAGCAGCACCTCTTGACCCAGGATCGGCGCCCAGCTCATCCAGGGGGAGATCTTGAGGGGACTCAGGGAGAGGAAGATCCCGGGAATCATCGGCACCATCATCAACACCGAAAGGTAGGCCTGGGCCTCCTTGACCGAGCGGGCGTAGGTCGCCAGTGCCAGCTGAAGGGCGCAGATCGCCGCGCAGAGCGGTAGGAGAATTGCCAGCAGCGTCGCAAGCTCCCTCGGGCCTACCGCGACTCTCAGGCCGATCTCTGCGAGCGGGATTCCGCGCAGCACCGCGGCTAAGGCCATCAAGGTGAGCAGCAAGGTCCCGACCGCGACCGCAAATGACGCAGCCCATTTTCCCGCTGCGAGCGAGCCGCGGGACGCCGGGTTCAACAGAAGGCTCTCCAGCTCTCCCCGCTCCCGTTCACCCGCGATGGCATCCACCGCCACGCTCATCCCGCCGATGAAGGCCGCCATCAGGAGGAAGAGCGGGACCATCCCCACCACGTTCGCGGCGGTGCTCTGCGCCGAGGCGACGTTCACCTCCTCGATCGCGAGCGGGTCGACCAGCTCCGGATTGACTCCCCGGGCGAGCAGCCGCATCCGGCCGAGCTGTTGCCCATAGATCTCGAGCAGAGCCCGGGTTCTCTGAACCGCCGAGCGGGCGCGGTTCCGTGATTGGTCGAAGTAAAGCTCCAGTGGTGCGGACCTGCCCGACCGAATCGCCTCCGGGTATTCCTTGGGTACTGCAATAATGATATCCTGCCGGCCGTCTTGGACTTGGACCTCGCGAGCGGGCTGCTCCGGCGCCTTCTCGATTGCCACACCGTGCCGCATCAGGAATGCGATCAGGTTGGGAGCGCGCTCACCCCCATCGATGGCGATACGCAGGGCCGCGTCGTCTCGATACCAGGAGACCATCAGCGACAGCATCAGCGCTACCAGGCCGGCCGCCAGCAGTGGGAAGAGCAGGGCGGAGGCCAGGGCGCGGGGATCCCGAAAGTGGTTCCGGAGCTCCTTGGCGAGCACGACGAGAAGTGCGTTCATCGACTGGACCCCTCCGGAGATACCGCAGCCACAAAGGCTTCCTCCAGATCCCGAGTCCCTGCTTGCAGGCGGAGCGCCTCGGGGGTGCCCTCCGCCGCGACCCGCCCACGCGCCATCACCACGATCCGATCGCAGACTGCGCTCACCTCCTGCATCACGTGGCTGGAAAGCACAACGCAGCGCCCTTCGCCGCGAAGCTCGCGGATCAGCTCTCGCATCGCGCGAATGCTCATCACGTCCAGCCCGTGGGTCGGCTCATCGCGCAGCCCGTTTCGCGGATCATGACCCAGCGCTCGGGCGACGCTGACCTTCATTCGCTCGCCCGGTGAGAAGCCCTGGGCTCGCCGATCGGCGAGCTCGGCCATTCCCAATCGCTCGAAGAGCCCGTCGATGCGGGTTTCCAGGGCCCGGCCGGACAGCCCGTGCAGCGCGCCGAAATAGCGGACATGCTCGCGGGCGGTCAGCCGAGGGGTCAGTCCCTTGCCGTCGGGCAACACCCCGAGCGCCCGGCGAGCGCCGCTGGGATCGTGCAGGATGCTCTTGCCATCTATCCGGGCATCGCCCCGATCGGGGCGAGAGAGGGTGTAGAGCATCCGGAGGGTGGTGGTCTTGCCGGCGCCGTTCGGACCCAGAAGCCCCAGCACCTCTCCATCGGCCGCCTCGAAGCTCACATCTTCCACCGCGGTAAAGCGCCCGAAGCGCTTGTGCAGCCGCTCGACGGAGATCATGGCGCGGGTCCCGCGTACGAGAGAAAGAAGGGTGGCCGCCGCAACCCGTCCACGCACGAGAAGTCCAGGCCTTGGGCGGCGCCTCTCTCAAAGAACTCCGCGAGCCGGCCGGGCACACATCCCTGTCCGGTGGCGCCGTGCCCGATCCCCGGTACCACCACGTGCCTGGAATGGGAGAGCGTCGTTGACGCTTCGGCGCCCCGTTCCGGCGGCGTGACCGGATCCAGCTCACCGGAGAGGAGGAGCGCGGGCGTATCGGCGCGAACGGCGGTCGCGCTGGCGGGGTCGGGCT
>JBGTHI010000731.1:0-1820 GCA_041746295.1 Myxococcaceae bacterium | reverse complement strand
GGGGCCGTTGGCGGAGCGCAGCACGGAGGCGATTCTCCTCAAGCTGATCAAGGACGGGAAAGTGCGGAAGGACGGGGAGGTTTATCGCGCGCTGTGAGGGCCCGAGCGCAGGGAGAGCGCCGACAGCGCCAGCAGGAGCTGTGGAACAAGGCTGACCGCGTCGGGGAAGATGCCGAGCAGCTCCAGCCGGAAAATCGGGATGGGCCGGAGCGGAAGCCAGCCGACCGCCTGGAGCGCGTGGAGCCCCTTGCCCAGCATCACCACCGCGGTAGCAACCAACAGCACCGTGGAGGCGGAGAAGAGGGTCTTCATGGGCAGCCGGTAACCGATCCTGCGGATCAGCAGCACCAGCCCGACGAGCACCGCGGCGCCCGCCAGGGTTCCCCAGGCCGCGCCCGCCGGTGAGTCGAGCGCCAATCCCTCGATGAAGAGCGCAGTCTCCAGGCTCTCACGGAACATCGATGCGAAGGCGATCGCGAAGAGCCCCAGCTGACTCTGCCGGCCCAGCGCGCCCTGCATCTTCTCCCGAAGCTCCCCCATGAAGCGGCGGAGGTTGGCGCGGGCGTTGAGCCAGAGCGCCGCGTAGATCAGCATCGCCGCGGCAGCCAGCCCCACCAGCCCCTCCACCAGCTCCCGATCTGCGCCGGCCACCGCCTTGCGCCCCAGGAGATAGGCGAGAAGGCCGGCCGCGATGGCCGAGCTCCAGCCGAAATGCACCACCCGCGCCGAGCGTTCCTCGCCCATCTTCTTGAGCACCGCCAGGAGCGCGGCGATCACCACCATCGCCTCGAACCCCTCCCGCAAGAGGATCAAAGTGGAGAGGCCGAAGACGGAGGCAAACCTCTGGGGCGCGGCCTCGCTGTCCCGGGCCTTCCGCAGGAGGGCGAGCAGCGCCTCGCCTTCATGCGGAGCGGTTGCATCGCCCGATTCGATCCCCCGGCGCAGGGAGAAGAATTTCTCCTCCAGCGCTTGGGCTAGGGCAGGGTTTCTCCCCCGGAGGCGCGGCTCTTCCGGCTCCAGCCCTCCCAGGTAGGCGTCGATCAGCTCGCGCCGTGCCTCGGTGGACTTTCCGGCCGAGGCGAGCTTGAGCGCTTCGCGGACACCGCTTTCCGCCCGCGACAGCCCTCCTTCCGCGGCCGGGGGCTGGGTCATCTCGAGCCGCCTGAGGCAGGGAAGGGAGCTCTGGCCGTAGGCGCGGGTCAGCTCTGCATCGGTGGTGTTGGAGAGCCGATCCAGCGGCAGCCGGGGACCGGGCGCCGGGCAGGGTGGCTGGCGAAAGGTGAAGAGCACGAAGGCGGCCGCCCAGCGGTCGTCGTCGGAGAGCGACGGGAAGGCCGGCATTGCCGTGCCCGGAACGCCGAAGGTGGTGGTGTTGTAAGCCTTGTAGGGGGTGAGCCCGTCCATCACCTCCGGATCTAGGAAATTGGTGGGGGTGGGCTTCATCGTCGAAGCGATCGCCACCTTGCCGCTGCCGTCCGCGGCATGACACGCGGCGCAGGCCGCCTTGTAGACCTGGGCGCCGCGCCCGAGGTCCGGAGCTCGCAAGGGGCTGCGATCCAACTTGGCCACCCTGACCAGATCGCGCACCAGCTCTCCACAGGCGCGGCTCACCCCTTCGCTGTCCTGCCCGCGATGCACGGTCGCCTCCAACGCCCTGAGCCGCTGCGCGTAGGGCGCGGCCTCAGGCCCCAGCTCCTGGGTTACCGCGATCGCTTCCTCCAGGAAGGCGGCCTGCTCCTTCAGCTCGAACTCGGAGCGAGACTCGACCGCCGCGGGGTAGTCGGATTCCAGATACTGAAGAATCCCCACCAGCCGGTGCC
>JBGTHI010000730.1:0-2422 GCA_041746295.1 Myxococcaceae bacterium | reverse complement strand
CCGAGATCGTAGGCAGCTTCGACGCCGCCCGAAACTTCCTGTCCGCCCCCTCCGGCGCGAGGGAACGGATGATCGAAGAAGACCTCTTCGCCACCCGTCGCATCCTCGAGAACGGCCAGGTCACGCTGCTGGTGCCGGTGGTTCAGACCTACCGGAAGGTTCCGGGGCTTTCGGAGCTGGGCGCTGGCCTGGGCGACATCAACCTGAGCGGCCGGTACGACTTTCTGGGAGCGGGTGAGTCGGCGCTCTTCCCCGGCATCGCAGTCCTCCTGGGCGTGACCTTCCCCACCGGTCGGCCCCCGGAGCGAGCCCACAACCGGTTGGCTACCGACGCCTCCGGCATCGGCGCCTTTCAGTTGAGCGGTGGTCTCGCATTCGAGCAGACCTACGGCCGGGTGCTGCTCAACCTGACCGGCATCATCTCCCAGCGGACCGCCCGCAACGTGCGGGGTCTCTCCGGGCGGCTGGGGACGCAGTGGCTGGGGCTCGCGGCGGTGGGCTATACCTTCCGCAACGATGCTGCGGTCGCGCTGTCCGCACAATATACTTACGAAGGTAATGCTTCGATCGATGGGGCGGGCGATGGGGCGCGAGTCCCGACATCTGGGCGAGCACTCAGCACGGTGGGCGCGTCGGGCGGACTTCCGCTGGGTGAGCATTGGCGACTCCAAGGAGGGCTCTACATGAACCTGCCGGTTGACGGGACGGGCCGAAATCAGACCGCGGGGCCGAGCGCGCTGCTCACCCTGCTCCGGAGCTGGACATGAGGCGCGGAGCTCGAGCCCTCCTGGCGCTTGGCTGTTGGATCTCGACAGGTGCGGCAGGGGCAGCGCCGCTCTCCTCACTGCAGCTTCCCGACCTGACCCTCCAGGGAACGGACGGGAAGTCCTACCGGCTCAAGGAGGAGGCGGCCTCTTCCAGGCTCACCGTGCTCACCTTCTTCTCCGCCGACTGCCCGTGCATGCAGGAGCACGACGCGGTGATGAAGCAGCTGGAGCAGGAGCTGGGTCCCCAGGGCGCACGCTTCTTCTTCGTGGATCCGGAGAGCGGAGCCACCCTGGAGCGGGACAAGAAGGAGGCCAGTGCCCGGGGCTACGCCTGGCCCATCCTGCTCGATCCGGGAGGGCAGCTGAGCCGGGCGATGGAGGCGCGCTTCGCGACCGTCACGGTGGTGGTGGACACTTCGGGCAAGGTTCACTACCGAGGGGGCATCGACTCATCCAAGCGGCACCCGACGCCCGAAACCAAGCCTTATCTGAAGGATGCGCTGCAGGCGCTGCTCGCCGGAAACAGGCCGGCCGACGCCGAGCCGAAAAGCCTGGGCTGCTACCTGAGACAGAAGTGAGCCGCGAGAGCTCCAACGGAGCTGCCGAGCTCGACGCGCTTCCGCGCCTGGTAAGCCTTCCCTGGCTGGTGCGGCTCCGCTGGGTCTCGGTGGTGGGTTGCCTGGGGCTGGTCGCCTTTGCCGAGGTGAGCGACCTGGGCGTCCCGTCGCTGGGTTGGCCCGTCACTCTGCTGACCGCGCTGGCGGTGAGCAACGGGCTCCTCCAGCTCCGCAGCCGCCGGGATCCGCGTCCTTTTCAGGGGCTGTTGCCGGCGGTGCTTCTCTTTGACGTCAGCGTATTGACCGCGCTTCTGGCGATCACCGGTGGCGCGGGCAATCCCTTCAGCGTGCTGTTCCTGGTGCAGGTGACGCTCGCGGCGGTGGTGCTGGGAGCGGCCTGGACATGGGTGTTGGTGGCGGTGACGGTGGCCGCCTTTGGCGCCCTGTTCTGGCTGGTTCCCAGCCACGTCGCCCACGGTCACGGGAGCACCTTTCCGAATCACCTCCAGGGAATGTGGCTGGCCTATGCGATCGCCGCTTCGCTGATCGCCACCTTCGTGACCCGGATCGCCTCCGAGCTCCGGAGCCGCGAGGCGTTGGTTCGCGAGCTGCAGCGCCGCACGGCCCTCAATGACAAGTTGGCTTCTCTCTCCACCCTGGCCGCGGGAGCTGCGCACGAGCTGGGCTCCCCGCTTGCAACCATCGCCCTGGCGGCAAAGGAGTTGGAGCGGTCGATGGCCGCCGGCTCTCTTCAGACCGATGCACGGTTGATCCGCACCGAAGTGGAGCGCTGCCGGGCGATCATCGCGCAGCTGAACGCCAATGCCGGCGAATCGATGGGGGAGGTTGCCGTACCGGTCTCGCTGGGCGCCCTGGCCGAGCGGCTCCGTCAGACCCTGGGCGAGTCGGAACGTACCCGAACCCGGGTTGAGGCGCAGGCCGACGTAACCGCAGCGATGCCGGCGGGGGTGGTGATCCAGGCGCTGCGCACGCTGGTCCGCAACGGCCTGGATGCGGGGCCGGGAGAGGTCGAGGTTGCTTTTCTCCGCAGCGAGGGCCGCCTGCGATTCCGGGTCACGGACCGCGGCCACGGCATGG
>JBGTHI010000729.1:0-20370 GCA_041746295.1 Myxococcaceae bacterium | reverse complement strand
GACCGCCTTCTTGAAGGGGCTGGTCACAGCGAAGCCTCGGTAGTGCGGTAGCAGCGCCTCCAGCAAGGGACCCACGGAGAGATCCGCCGGGAGGTCCAGCCGGTCAAAGGGTTGGCGATGGATCCGTGGCGAGCGCGAGTGAACGATCCGAGTGCCCAGAATACCCAGCCGGGGACCGCTCTCTCTTCTCGCGCGCACCGCGTCGTCCAGCAGCCGCTGGCCGGGAGCGGCGCACCACTCGGGTGAGGCCGCGACGTACTCCAGCGCGTTCTCCACCGAGAGGATGCAGCGGAAGGGGAGGGCGTAGGTCCCTACGGGCAAGACCGTCACCCGATCCGCGCCGAATCGCTCAGTGAGACGGCGGCGGGTCTCCCAGAGCCGGCCCGCCTCCTGAAAGCTCCCCAGGGGCTCCACGTGCTTGATCTGCGCGTCGGTTGGAATCTCGGTTTGGCTCCAGAGCGCCACCGCCTCCTCTACGGAGAGGGGATGCTCTGCATGATGAGAGCAGAGCGCTTTCTGCGTCGCGGGCAGCGCCTGCGTCACGTCGCGGTCGATGAAGGTCGCCATCTCCATCCAGCTCTTGAGCAGCGGTTGACCTCGTTCGGAAACGATCAGCGGAAGAACCTGCGAGACCCGGCGCGCGTCGAAGGTCGAGGACTGTAGGTCGCTGCGAATCTCGATCAGGTCCGCGCCGCGCCGTCGGGCGTCGCGCGCCCAGAGACCCACGCCGTCGCCGGTCAGCTGTGGAGGCAGCGTTACGACTAGGTGGGCGGTCATCTAGGGATGCTCCTTGAGCAAGGTGGCCAGAAACTGCACCAGTGGAATCGCGCCCGACCGGCCGTGGATCACCTCTCGCTCCTCGTAAATGGCGACAATCTCCTCCTCGGGCGCCAAGTCGGGACGGAGTCGTGGACGGGTTGTGTCGGCGAGCAGCCGGTCACGGTAGGTCTCGAAGCTGATGGGAATCACGATCGGGGTATGGTCCGTCAGGAGGTCGCCGTGCAAGGCGAGAAACCCCCCGCCCACCGCGATCAGATCGCTCTCTCCGGCCGCCTCGGTGAACAACGCCCGCTCCGCTGTCCTGAAAGATGCGATGTCCTCCTTGAGCCAGGTCCGGAGAGGCCGGTTGTGCCGCCGCTCCAGCTCGACGTCCAGGTCCACCCCCTTGATGCCGAGCAGCCCCGAGATCAACGGCAGCAGGGTGGTCTTACCCGCGGTGCGGTGGCCGGCCAACACCCAGGCCCCTCGCTTGGCCACAGGCGGGAAACGCTGGTCGAGCTGCCGTCGGAGCGCGGGTGCCAGACGAGGGTCCAGCGCTTCGAAAATTGCCTCGAGCGTCATACCCCCAGACCCTAGATCAGGTAAGGTCTGCGGCCCACCATGTCCGCACCTTCTCCAGTCCCAAAGTGCCGAGGCCTTCGCGGGGCGATCACGGTCGCCAATAACACGGAGGCCGCGATCCTCGAAGCCACCCGCGAGCTGCTGGCCCAGCTCTTCGAGAGCAACCCGATTGCGACCGACGACATCGCGGCGATCCTCTTCACCGCGACGCCGGACCTCAATGCGGCCTTTCCGGCGAAGGCTGCGCGGGATATGGGTTACCTTCGTGTTCCGTTGATGTGCAGCCAGGAGCTCGAGGTTCCCTCCGCGCCTCCCAGATGCATTCGCGTGCTGATCCTGCACAACACCACGGCGGCGATGGACGCGCTGAACCATGTCTACCTGCGCGGGGCGGTGATCCTTCGACCGGAGTACCGGCCGGGCGGAGAGCGGTGAACCGTCCCTTCTCCTCCTGCGCGGTGGTGGGGGTGGGGCTCGTCGGCGGCTCCCTAGGGATGGCGCTCAGGGCCTCCGGCCGGACCGTGTTGGGGCTGGATCTCGAGCGGCGGATTCTGGATCGGGCCGTCGCTCTTGGCGCAATCGATGGCGGTGTGGATCTGCCGGAAGCGCTCTCCGGGTCGGAGTTGGTGCTGGTGGCGGTTCCTCCGGCGCAGGTCGTGAGGACCGTTGCCGGGATCGCGCCTCATCTGAGGCCGGGGGCGGTGGTGGTGGATGTGGCCAGCGTGAAGGGGGCGCTTGTGCCGGAGGCGGAGCGGGTCGTGGGCGATCGGGCTTACTTCGTCGGGAGCCACCCAATGTTCGGCACCGCGGGGAGCGGGGTGGGGGATGCAAGCGCCGACCTTGTGCGGAACGCTGCCTGGATCTTTACGCCCACCGGTGCGAGCGATCCCCTTGCGCTATCGACGCTGGAGCGATTGGCGCGTGAGCTCGGGATGCAGCCGGTTCGAATGCGCGTCGACGAGCACGATCGGACGCTCGCCGCCTTGAGCCACGTCCCGTATCTGCTGTCCATTGCTCTGACCCGGCTGAACCCGCGGACCGATGTGGCCGGCCCCAACTTCCGGGGGATGACCCGCGTCTCGCAGAGCCCCACTGCGCTCTGGCGGGAGATCCTTACCTTGAACCGAGAGGCATTGCGCGCAGAGGTCGATCGCTTTTGCGATGAGCTGAAGAAGCTCTCAAGCCTGGAGGACGATGCGCTCGCGGCCGCACTCGAGGAAGCTGGAAACCGTTTGCAGCGTTAGTCTTGAGCTTGCTGGCGCGGATAGGAACCCAGGACCCTTAGGAACGAAGTGCAGCTCCGAAGCTCCTCCAGTGCCGCTTGCACCGATCCGTCCTCCAAGTGGCCATCGAAGTCCAGGTAGAAGACGTATTCCCAGGCCACCTTCCGGCTTGGCCTGCTCTCCAGCTTGGTCATATTTAGCTCCCGTGAAGCGAGAGCCCCGAGTGCCCCGTGCAGTGAGCCGGGAACGTTGGCCATCATCAAGACCAGGGAGGTACGGCTGGGATCGGTCCGCGGCGCGCTCTCTTTGGAGACTGCCACGAAGCGGGTGAAGTTGTTCGGGTTGGTCTGAATCTCTTCCGCCAGAATCTCCAGCCCATAGAGCTCAGCGGCGGTGCGACTGGAGATCGCACCCACGCCGGCGGACCGCTCTTCGGAGATCCGCTTGGCCGCCGCCGCGGTGTTGTGCTCCGCCACCGCCTTGAGCCCCCGCTTCTGGATGAAGGCCTCGCATTGCATCAGTGCCTGCGGATGAGAGTAGACCGTGTGGATGCCCTCCATTGTCTGACCCGCGACTGCCAGGAGGCAGTGGCGGATCCGAAGCTGCACCTGACCCACGATGGTCAGCTGATGCTTGAGGAGGAGGTCGTAGTTGTCGGTGATCGACCCGGCATAGGAGTTCTCGATTGGAACCACTCCCGCTTCGGCGCGCCCATCGGCCACTGCCTCGAAAACCTGGGCGAAGCTGGGACATCGCACCGTCTCCACACCACCGAAAAGACGGCGGAGCGCCTCTTCCCCGTAAGCGCCCGGCTCTCCCTGAAACGCTATTGGCATTCTATCCCCCTTGGCCCGCCTCCACTGGGGCGTCGAGCTGAGCTATGACACTTACCGCCGCCATGTCGACCGAGTCCAACGATCCTCTGCTGGCTTCCCGAGCTCGTCTCCTGGGCGCTTCGCCCACCGTCGCGGTGGCGGAGCGTGCGAGGGCGCTGGCTTCCAGCGGCGTCGACCTGATCAACCTAAGCGGGGGAGATCCCGACTTCCCCTCACCGCCCCATGTCCTCGCGGCCGCGATCGATGCGCTCAGGGCGGGGGAGACCCACTACGTGGCCGGTGCGGGGCTGCCCACCTTGCGCCGTGCGATCGCCCGCAAGCTTGGGCGCGAAAACGGTCTTTCGGTTGACGCGGAAGGTGGCGTGCTGGTGACGCCGGGAGGCAAGGCGGCGCTGTTTCAGGCGTTTCAGGCGTTGGTGGAGCCGGGGGTGGAGGTGCTGATCCCCGAGCCCGCCTGGCCGTCGTTTGGGCCCATGGTTCAGCTCGCCGGAGGTCGGCCAGTATCTCTCCCACTGGATCCCGACGATCATTTCCGGATCAGCGCCGAAGGGCTGCGGCGTGCCGCCACCGAACGAACGAAGGTTCTGGTGATCAACTCGCCGAACAACCCCACCGGTCGAGTGCTCGACCGCCGCGAGCTCGAAGCGATCGCGGAGGTGGCCTGTGAGTACGATTGGCGCGTCTTTTCCGACGAGATCTACGAGAAGGTGCTCTTCGACGGGCGAGCGCACCACAGCGTTGGAGCGCTTCCTGGAATGGCGGAGCGAACGCTCACCTTCAATGGCTTCTCCAAGGCCTTCGCGATGACCGGCTGGCGCCTGGGGTACGTGGCTGGCGCGGAACGGTGGATCCGGCCGATCGCCAAGGTGCACAGCCATCTGGTCACCTGTGTTCCACCCTTTCTTCAGCAGGGGGCCATCGCCGCCCTTGAAGGTGACGACGGCTTCGTGAGGAGCATGGTGGCCACCTGGCAGGCGAGGCGGGATCGGATGGTCGAAGCGCTCTCGGCCGTGCCGGGCGTGCGCTGTCCTTCCTCCGAGGGTGCCTTCTACCTCTTGGTAGATCTCCGGCAGCTCGGTGGCGGCTCCGAGGCTTGGGCTCGGAGGTTGCTCGACGAAGCGCAGGTCGCCGTGACGCCGGGCATCGCCTTCGGGGCCTCAGCGGAAGGTTTCCTCCGGGTAGCGCTCACCGCGCCATCGGACCGGCTCGCCGAGGCGGCGAGCCGAATGGCCAGGCTATTCTCAGGCGAGAAGCCGGCAAGCTTCTAGAGAGGGTGCTGTGTTCTAGGAGCTTGAGCGGACTGTGGTTTACTCCATGTGGTGAGCAGACCTCAGATCGCGCTTGTCCTCTCGGGAGGCGGCGCTCGCGGAGCCTACGAGGCAGGAACCATCCGCTACCTTCGCGAGGAGCTACCCGCTTCGGTGCGCGAGAGGGTTCGCTTTGATCTCCTCTGCGGCACATCGGTAGGGGCCATCAACGCCTGCTACCTCGCCGCGACGGCGGACACTCCGGAGATCCAGGGGGCTGGCCTGACTTCGATGTGGTCGGAGCTTGCGCTGGAGAAGGTCTACAAGGTTCACGGCGAAGATCTTTGGACGCTCACCCGCAAGATGTGGCGTGCCGCGACCAACGAGCCCCTTCGACCGGAGGGCTGGCGGCTCTACGACATTCTTCATCCCGCGCCGCTCGAGGAGATGGTCCGCACCCGGGCACCCTGGGCTCGGATCACCCAAAACTTGAAGGAAGGCCACCTCTCCGCGCTGGCGGTCTCGGCCACGCAATTGAGCAGCGGCGGTACGGTCGTCTTCGTTCAGCGGGCGGAAGGAGGTCTCCCTCCCTGGAGTCGAGACCCCTTCACCGTGGCGCGCGCGACGGTTATTGGCCCGGAGCACGCCCTGGCCTCGGCAGCCATCCCGATGATGTTCCGGTCGGTGAAGATCGCCGACGACTACTTTTGTGACGGGAGCCTCCGTCAGAACACGCCCCTCTCACCGGCGCTGCGGCTGGGGGCGGACAAGGTGCTGATCGTCTCGCTCCGGCACAAGCCGCTCTATCGCGTCGATCCGCCGCCGCTACGGAGCTACCCCACGACGCCGTTGCTGATGGGAAAGGTTCTCAACGCGCTGTTGTTGGACCATACCGACTACGATCTGGATCGGCTCCGCCGCTTCAATGGAATGCTCCGGGCAGGGCAGGAGACCTTTGGCGACGACTTCGTTCCCCGTCTGAACGACACCGTTCGCAAAATGCGCGGCTCGCCCTACCGGGTGGTGCAGGATTTGGTGGTTCGGCCGTCGCGAGACATTGCGACCATCGCCGCGGCACACACCAAACGGCCCCGAGAATCGGTAGGAGGTGTCTCGCTCCCCACCAAGCTCCTGCATCGAATCGCTCAGAGTCAGCTGGTCAGTGAAGCGGATCTGGCCAGCTACCTGCTCTTCGACGGCGACTACGCGCGAGACCTCATCTCGTTGGCAATGGAAGACGCCCATGCCCAACGGGAAGAGCTGATCCATTTCTTCAGCCAAGATTAGAGGCTAGGCGGGCGAGTTGGGGCGGTCGGTCCGTTGCCCAGGACACCTGTTCGGCCTCGCAGACCGATGGGTGCCGGCGTCCGCCAGGGATTTCACAAGAGTTTTTTAGATGGTAGCGCGCGGCATGGCCCGTGAAGAGAGGGTCTCCAAACCCTGGAGAATCCCATGTCCACCAACCCCAACCGCATCGACCCGCTCTCCCTCGTCCCCACCGTCGAACGGCAGACCCCCGATAACTCCTTTGGGGCGGTTCTCGCCCGGACCACCGGCGGCGTCCTCAGCCGCAGCGCCTCCTTCATGGGAGGGGTGATTTCCCAGGTCCCGGTCGCGAGTGCTGCGGTTTCCGGGGCGGGAAGCATCGTGGGAAGCGTGATGACCGCCGCGCCTCTGGGAGTGATCTCCACCTCACCCAACGCCATCGCCGTCTCGGCCAACGGCGTTCGTGCTTCAGGGATACCCTCCAGCGCAGCCACCCCTGTGGCCTCCGCGGGAGGCTTCTCCGGCGGGGTGGGGACCGGCTCGGGTTCCGGCGACGCTTGGGAGCTCCTTCAAGCCCAGCAGGTGATGAGCAACGAGAGCTTCGCGTTGAACTACGCCTACGTCGGCTTGCAGAAGGAGATGGAGCAGGAAAGTCGGCAGTTCAACCTACTCTCCAACATCATGAAGAGCCGGCACGACACCGCCAAGGCGTCGATCAACAACATCCGCTAGCGATTCCGAGCCCGGTGATGGTCGCCTCCAAATTCGTGACGCTGACCACTGGGGTCGGCGCGGCCGCAGCCCCCACGGGAAGTGGCTTTAGAGAGGTTCTTCAGAGGCAGGTGGCGGCACCCTCTTCTCCCGCCGCGGTGGTTGTTTCCAGCCCTGAAGGAGCGACAGGCGGCGGCCTCTCTGAGCGTGCAGCAGGAGCAATCGAGAGGATTCAGGCCGCGCAGAAAAGGATGGATCAGGTCATGTCGCTTGCCTCCTCCGGACGACATTTCTCTCCCGCCGAGCTCCTGTCATTCCAGGCGAACGTCTACCGCTGCAGTCAGGAGATCGATCTCGCCGGCAAGGTCGTTGACAAGGCCGGTGGCGGTCTCAGGCAGATTCTTCAAACCCAATTGTGATGCATTGAGGCCAGAGATGACGACGCGCTCTCTAAAACTGGGTTGGATGATCTGGCTGGCGGTGATCGTCTTCGCGGCGGGTTGCCGATCGGAGATCATCCACGGTCTCGACGAAAGCCAAGCCAACGAGCTTCAATCGTCCCTTTCGCAGCGAGGCATCGAAGCGGAGAAGGTCCAGGAGTCGGGGAGGGATCCGCGTTGGACGCTGCGAGTCGAGCGGGAGCGATCGTCCGAGGCGATCCGCCTCCTTGCCGAGCTCGGACTTCCCCGCAAACGCGCCGATGGATTTGCCGAGGTGTTCGGGAAGGGCAGCCTGGTGCCGAGCCCCACCGAGGAACGAGCCCTGTACCTCCAGGCCCTTTCCGGCGAAGTAGCTCGCACTCTGGAGACGGTCGACGAGGTGATCTCGGCGCGCGTTCATCTGGTGCTTCCGCCGCCCGCCCGGCTGGGCCAGCCGGCGACGGAGGCTAAGGCCTCCACACTCCTGAGGGTCCGACCAGGCGCTCGGGCGCATCTTCTCGAGATGCAGGCGGAGCTCAAGGCGTTAGTCGCGGGAGGGGTTGAGGGTTTGCAGGCAACCGCGGTGACGGTCATCATCAGAGAGGCGGAGAACGCGTCACCTCCGCTGCTGCCACCACCGCCTCCCGTCATCGTCTCGCGGGGACCCACGGTGCCGTTGCTTGGCGCCTTGATCACGGTTCTGTCGATCGCCGCACTGGGGTTGGTGATGCGATTGCGCAATCTACGCAGAGCCATCGCTCCGCCTGCGCAGAAGACGCGGCCGCTTAGGCCGATCGACCCGACACCTCTGCCTTCACAGGTGGTTACAGCGTCCGGCGCGACGCCCGTCGCCGGGGGACGAGCATGAGCTCCTCCGGACGGCTCGACCAAAGCTGGACCTCTCGTATTGCTCTGCTCTGCCACGCCTTCGGCGGCACGCGCGCACCGGAGCTGCTCGATGGCTTGACGGACGTGCCGCGCCTCGGAGCTCGTCAGACACTGATTCTCCTGCTGGCCCTGGAGTCCGACGTCCGCCGTGCTCACATCGCGGTCGCGTTCCAAGAGCAGATCGGCGCCGAGGCGGCGTTCCGCAGGCTCCTGCGCAATGCGAAGGGGTCACTGCGCGAGGCGCTGATTCACGCTGCTCCTCCGCGTTGGCGTGCCGCGTTGCCAAATGGCACCGGATCCCAGGAGTCGAAGCTCGGGAAAAAAGGGGTCGTCCGATTCGCGGAACGACTCATTCGTGAGACGTCTTCCTAGCGAGACCGACCGCGCAGTGACTTCATCGCGCGTCTGAAGACTCACGTGCTTAGCCATGGCCTGGGGCTTGAAATAGCCGGGGTCGTGCGCTCCACTCCCCAACACGCCGATCCCGCGGTGACCCAGGTTACCGGCCCCGCCAAACGCCCCAGTCCGCTGGTACTTCCCCGTGTCACCCGAGCACATCTCCAGCTGGGAGAGTCGCCGCAGCTGGCAATCGAATCGGCTGACCTTCTTTCGCATGTCGCTGGCGCACTGGCGCCGGAGCTTGACGCGGACCTCTCCATGCAGGCCAGGCTCCTTTCTTGGTCCAAGCGCCCGCAGGCTCAGGTGCCACTCACGAGTTGTATCGCGGAGATCGAGCTCGCGTTCTGCGAGGAGCCGGTACTTTTGGAAATGGAGCTCGACTTTGCGGTCGCGCTGGTCTCGCGGCTCGCCGGAGATTCGGCGAAACCGGGCCCGGTGACGTCGCTGACCCGGCTGGAAGAGGCAGCCTTGGGCTATCTCCTGCTCGTTGGGCTCCGGCCGGTCCGGAGCCTCGCCGGCTGGCCCGCGAGCCTGGTTCCTCGGCTGAGTGCTCTCAAAGGGGGAGGCTCGAGAGTCGGTGATCGCGGGCCGTCTATCGCCGTCGAGGTCGAGCTGAGCTTTGGCGCTCATCGCGGTCAGATCCGATGCTGGGTGCCTTCAGTCGCGTTGCAGCGCGCATGGTCCCATCTCAAAGCTCCGCCTTCACGGGAGCTGGGGGGAGCGCTCCGTGATCTGGAGCTTCCCGTGTGCTGTCGCCTGGCTCCCTTCGAGCTCGATGTCGCGGAGCTGCGCTCTCTCGCCCCGCGGGACGTCCTGATTTTCGGGACGAGGCTCCAGCAGGCCTCCGGGCGCATCTCGACGTCCACCTTTGATCTGACCGGCGAGTTCACGCCGAACGGTTTCGAAGTGACCTCCGTCCATCCTCATCCCTTCATCCCTGACCCGCTGGAGCCGACCATGATCGAAACTCTTCTGCAGAGCCCCCATCCTCCATCCACCGAGTCCCTCCGCGTCGAATTGGAAGTGGAGCTCACGCGAAGACGACTCACCTTGGGCCAGCTTGCCGGCCTGACCCCCGGCGCGATCCTTCCGCTCCAGCTCAGCATCTCGGAGCCGGTCACCCTTAGAGTCGGTGAGCGGGTGGTGGGTACTGCGGAGCTGGTCGATATCGAGGGTGAGGTCGGAGCCCGGATTCTCACGCTGGTTCGCTGAAGACAAGAGAGCGCGTCATGAAGCTTCCTCCCTCGATCAAGAAACTGATTGTTCCCGCCGGTGCGCTTCTCGCCGCTGGCTTCTCCACCCAAAGCCTGAAGCTCGGTCCCTGGGGTTGGCTCTTCGGAATCGCCGTCGCGCTCGCGCTCTGGCTGCGACCCGAGCGCTCGGGGCAGGAAAACGAGCTGCCCCTGCTGATGCTCGAGGCGCGGTTGCCGCTCGGCGGGAAGACGCACTTGTCACTGGTGGCCGTCGAGGGTGAGCGCTTCCTGGTTGCTCACAGCGACCGGGGAATCCATCTCGAGAAGGTGGAGTCGGTCGCTCACACCTGCGTGGGCGGGGCAGCCCCCCGCTCTCACATCCAAAGTCCAGTAGCCTCCTTGCGCGACCGGTGGGCCCAATGAACCTCCTGCCCCTCGGCCCTGTTTTCGCTGCGGCCCAGGCACCCTCTCGAGAGTTGGGTTTGGAAGGAATGGCCAGCCGACCTGTGACGATGGTTGTCATGTTGGCGCTCCTCTCACTCGCGCCCTTCGCGATGCTGGTGCTGACCAGCTTCTCGAAGATGGCGGTGGTATTTTCGCTCATGCGTACCGCGATGGGGGCTCAACAAGCGCCCCCCTCGATTGTGCTGACCGGCCTTGCGGTCGTCCTTTCCGGTTATGTCATGGCGCCTGTAGTTCAGGAGATGGTGGAGCGAGGCCGCGCAGTGGACCTCTCCTCGGAACCCGCCCACCTCCTCAAGAGCTCCGCCCGGATCGCCGAACCTCTCAGGGAATTTCTGGTGAAGCACGGTGACCCCGCGCAGCGCGGACAGCTGGTGGAGCTCGCTATGGAGCTTCGCCCGCCCGAGACAGCCCCGCTCGCGGAGTCGGACCTGGCGGTGGTCATCCCAGCCTTCGTCCTTACCGAGCTGAAGGAGGCCTTCCAGCTGGGCTTTCTGGTGTTCCTGCCCTTCCTCGTCATCGACATGGTGGTAGCCAACGTCCTGCTCGCCTTGGGGATGCAGACGCTCTCTCCTACCCAGGTGAGCCTTGCCTTCAAGGTGCTTCTCTTCGTGGCGGTGGATGGCTGGTCGCTCTTGGCCCGCGGCTTGATGCTGGGATACCGGTGATGCCATGACGTCCGAGCTCCTGATTGCCCTGGGACGTGAAGCGTTGATGCTCATGATTCTCTGCTCGCTCCCGCCGGTCGGTGCCAGCCTCCTGGCAGGATTGATCGCCGCGCTCTTTCAAGCCACGACGCAGATTCAGGAGAGCGTCCTTTCGGCGGTTCCGAAGCTCCTCGCGACGGTCATCACACTGGTCATTGCGGCTCCGTGGATCGGGCGTCAGCTCACCCGCTTTGCGCTGCAAATCTTGCACGCATTACCCGCGGTGGCATCGTGAAGCCGCAGCTGCTCGCTATGGGACTAACGGCGATCATTCCTTCGCTTTGGAACGTAGCCCTCTGTGCTCTGCGACTGGCGCCGATCACCTATCTCTGCCCAATTCTGGGCGGGGTCGCTCTGCCGGGAACGGTTCGACTGGGCTGTGTCCTCTCCCTCGCTCTTGCGTTGAGCCTGAGCGGAGCCCAATCCGACGTCGTGCTTGGTTCAGCCTCGGTACTGGCACAAGCGGCCGTGCGTGAGCTCCTCGCAGGGGTCGCGATCGGCTGGATCTCTTCGTTGCCCTTCGAAGGGGCGCGCATGGGAGGAAAGCTGGCCGACCTCTTTCGGGGCACATCCGCCGAAGCAGCCCTTCCCGGCGCCGGATCCAGCGACTCTGCCTCGGCCGAAGGCTTTTACCGACTTGCGGTGGCGCTGGCTGCGTCCGGTCTCGCCTTCCCCCAGATCGTGGCAGTGCTCTGGAGGAGCTATAGGTGGATCCCGATCGGTGGCTTCGAGGCGGGCAGCTCGGCCACCCTCAACCTTCCCGAGTTGGCGACCGCGATGGTAACCACCGGCCTGGCGGTCAGCGCTCCAGTGCTCGCGGTGACCTTGGGCATCGAGGCATTGATTGCGCTTGTGAGCCGTGTGGCGCCCGGTATCCCGCTGATCGAAGCTTCAGCGCCGACTCGCATCTTGGGAGGCGGAGCGGTGCTCTGGCTGGGTTTGGGACTGATAGCGCAGCGTACCCAACAGGAGCTTCTGGGGGGATCGCAGCTGGTGGAATCGTTCCTGCAGTCCGTTCGCTAGCGCCCATGAGGGACAAGACGGAACAGCCCACACCGAAGCGTCTCGAAGAGGCTCGGAAGAAGGGACAGGCGCCCAAGAGCCGTTTGTGGACTGGCGCCGCGGCCACTCTCGGGGGTCTGACTGGAGCTCTTCTCGCGAAGGAGGGCGTGACGCGCCTCGAGGGATGGATGAAGAGGCTGTGGACATCTGAAAGCGTTGATCCGGCAGAGGCCTTGCGGGGAGCGGTTGAGCTCGCCGCGACACTTTCCCTGCCGTCTCTGCTAGGTGCCGCAGCAGCCGGTTGGTTTGCGTCGGTGCTTGCTTCTGGCTGGCAGTTTCAACCTGCGGCGTTGGCCCCCAAGCTCGACCGGATCGATCCGGGGGAGGGGCTGAAGAGGCTCTTCAGCTTCAAGCAACTCCCCGAGCGCGCGCGGGATCTTGCCCTGGTGCTCATCTTGGCGGTCTGGGCGAAGGCGGCGCTCAAGGATCCTCTATCCCTTGGATTCCACGGTCTGCTCAGTCCTGGCCTGGGCAGCTTCACGGCCGTTGCGGAAGGGCTGCTGTCGCTCACCTGGCGGGCGGCGGCGCTGCTCTCTGGATTGGGAATCGTCGATCTCTTCTGGGCACGGCACCGCCACAAACAGTCTCTCATGATGAGCCGTGACGAGGTCCGCAGAGAGTCCAAGGAGACGGAGGGCGATCCACACTTTCGGTCGATGCGGCGGTCTATGCATCGCGCGCTCGCGCAGGGAGGACCCGCCCGCGGTTTGAAGAGCGCGACCGTGCTGGTGGTCAATCCAACCCACGTCGCGGTAGCCCTCCGTTACGACGAGGGTGAGTGCGGCGCGCCGTACCTGGTTGCCAAGGGCTTGGACAATGACGCAGTTGCGCTCAAGGCCGAAGCGCGGGAGCTCCGCATCCCAGTTGTCCCCAACATTCCGCTGGCCCGGGGCTTGTACGTGTACGACGTCGGCGAGGCCGTTCCGGAGGAGCTGTACCGGGCCGCCGCAGCCGTGCTTCACGCAGCCCTCAGTTCGAATCAGGAATGAGCGCCATGGCTACCCCCAAGCCGTTCTCCCTTCCGCTACCTCTTCGGGTCAGCCCGGATATGGCACTCGCCGGTGCCACCGCGCTCATCCTGGCCTCGATGATTCTTCCACTGCCCGGCGGGGTGTTGGATCTCCTGTTGGCAGTCAATCTGGCAATCGCCGTGACGCTGCTTGTGAGCACGCTCTTTATCAAGGAAGCGCTCAACCTCTCGGCGTTTCCCACGATGCTTCTCCTGGGGACGCTCTTCCGAATCTCGTTGAACGTCTCGACGACGCGCTTGGCGCTTTCGGAAGGAGACGCCGGAGAAGTCATTGCCGCCTTCGGCGAGTTTGTCGTCCGGGGTGACTGGGTCGTAGGGCTGGTGGTCTTCGCTATTTTGACGTTGGTGCAGTTCCTGGTGGTCGCGAAAGGGGCGGAGCGGGTCTCCGAGGTCGCCGCTCGTTTCACCTTGGACGCATTGCCCGGAAAGCAGATGGCGATCGATGCAGAGGTTCGCTCCGGCTCGCTGGACCCGGAAAGTGCTCGCCGCCGTCGTCGAGAGCTTGAGCGCGAGTCGCAGCTCTTTGGTGCCATGGATGGCGCGATGAAATTTATCAGGGGTGATGTCATCGCGGGCTTGGTGATCGTCGGGGTCAACCTGATCGGGGGCACCGCGATCGGCATCTTCAAAATGGGGCTGGGCGCAGGCGAAGCGGCCTCCCGTTATGCGCTGATTGCGATCGGGGATGGCTTGGTCTCCCAGCTTGCCTCGCTCTGCACCACCGTGGCAGCGGGCCTGGTGGTCACCCGCGTCGCCTCCGAAGATGAGGCATCTCTTGGCGGGCAGATCGGACGCCAGCTTTTCGGGCAGTACCGCCCTCTTTGGGTGGCCAGCGCCCTGTGTGTCGCGCTCTCCGCGATGCCCGGTATGCCGACGCTGGTCTTCCTCTCACTGGCCGCGGCACTTGGCGGTGGCGGCTGGGCGCTGAAGAGGCGCGAGGAGAAGTTGGCGGCCGAGACCCGTTCTGCCAATGCAGCCACAGCTTCGGCACCGGCCTCGATCAGGCCTGCGCCCGTGGGCACGTGTCCCCTGACGCTCAGTCTGTCGCCGGCTTGGTCGGCGGTGGCGGAAGGAAAGGGCACCCTGGTAAACGAGACCCTGGAGGATGTCCGTGCGCGGCTCTTCTTGGAGCTGGGTGTCAGGATTCCTGAGTTCCGGGTTTGGCTGCGCGACGCGTTCATCCCTGAGAATGGGTATGAGCTCAGGGTGGATGATCTCCCTTGTGGTAGGGGACGGATCGATCCCCAGGCGCTCTTTGCCATCAACACGCCCGAAGTGCTCTCTGCCCTGGGCATCGAAGCCAAGGAGGATCACCACCCCTCCACCGGCGCCCGAATCGGCCGTATTCGCCGCGAGCACCGGCGCGCTGTCGAGGTTGCGGATATTCCACTGCGAACCGGTGAGGCTTTGTTGGTGGAGCATGTCGAGGCCCTGTTGCGCCTCCGGGCGGCGGACCTGCTCGGCCTTCAGGACGCGCGGGAGTTGCTTACCGAGCTCGAAGCCTCCACACCCACCCTAGTGCAGGAAACGCTCCAAAAGGTACCGCTTCCCTTGCTGGCGGATGTGCTGAGGCGCTTGCTGAGAGAGGGGGTGAGCATCCGGAATCTTCGCTTGATCCTCGAAGCACTGGTGGCTCCTGCCACTGAAGGCGGCGCGGAGGCGCTGGCGGAGCGGTGCCGTCAGGCGCTTCATCGGCAGCTCTCTCATCGCCACGCGCCGGGTGGAACGCTCTACACCTACCTGGTGGATCCGGGAGTGGAGCAACTCTTACGGATGGGAAATGGGATGGACCCCGAACAGGTGGCGACCTTGCTCGCGCAGATTGAACGCTTCAGCGGCGGTCGTCCGATGACCCTGCTCTCATCGCCGGACGTCCGTCGAACGCTCCAGCGGCTTTGCGCCGGCAGCCTTCCTCAGGTCGCGGTGCTTACCTACACCGAGCTGGCTTCAGAGCTCCAGGTAAAGCCCCTCGGACGCGTTACCGCCATGGCCTGAAGGGCGCGAGATCCACCGGCGCAGCCGATTGATCGACAGCTCTTGAGGTCAGCCGTTCGATTCAAAGCTTCCCGACGAGGGAGTACCTTCCGGCGTGGCGCGGTTGACGCGGTCGCGCAGCTCCTTGCCGGTCCGGAAGAGGATTCCACGCTTAGGACGAACCGGGATGATCTCCCCGGTCTTGGGATTCCGCCCTTGGTAGCCCTCGTAGTACTTCACATGAAAGGCGCCGAAGCCGCGGATTTCAATGTTCTCCCCTCGGCAGAGCGCATCCTTCATCGACTCGAAAGCGGTCTCGACGATCGCCTCTGCTTGCTTCTGCGTCACGCCTCGTTTGGCGACGAGCACGTTGATCAGGTCCGACTTCAGCATCGCTCCTCCCTGGGAGAGAACGTCGAAATGTCCAGACCATAGCAGGCCGGCCGGATAGGGCCAAAGTAATTGCCGTGTAAGCTGTCGATACTGCTCGATAATTCGGGTGGGATGTTAGCCCCGTTGAGGAGGCTTGGCCTCTTGCCGCTCTGAGGAACGCTCGCGCTCACCGTACGACCGCAGGCCGGGGCCGGTGTTCTCCGGCTTTTCGCTGCTCGCGGCGGAGCGGCCGTAGATATCGTACTGTTCCTGGTGGTAGTGCCCCTGGATTGTCACCTGGATCGACTTGTTGTAGCGGTCCATCAGGTGCCTGAGCTCCTGGCGCTCTTCTCCTGATAGCAGCTTGGCGACTTCGGCGTGGCAATTGATGACCAGGGCCGGGTCTTTGTAGGTGGCGGACTCGCGTCGAATCTCTCGGAAGATCTCGTAGCAGACCGTGGTCGGCGTCTTAACGAACCCCTTGCCGTCGCAGTAGGCACAGTCTTGGTGGAGAATACGGCCGATCGACTCACGGACCCGCTTCCGGGTCATTTCCACCAGCCCAAGCTCGGAGATCCGCAGGACGTTGGTTTTGGCTTTGTCACGACCCAGCGCTTCTTGAAGGGTCTTGAAGACCTTCTCTCGATTGGACTGCTTCTCCATGTCGATGAAGTCGCAGATGATGATCCCGCCGATGTTGCGAAGGCGCAGCTGGTAGACGATCTCCTTGGCTGCCTCGGTATTGATTTTGGTGATCGTCTCCTCCAGGCTTTTCTTCCCGACGTACCGGCCGGAGTTGACGTCGATCGCGGTAAGCGCCTCTGCCTGATCGATGATCAGATAGCCGCCACTCTTGAGCCAGACCTTGCGCTGAACCGCGCGGTGAAGCTCCTGCTCGATTCCGTAGGCGTCGAAGACCGGCTCTTCGTTGTCGTGCAGGACGATCCGCTCTCGCATCGCGGGGTCCTGCGCACTGACAAAGTTCAGGACTCGCTCGTACTCGTCGCGGTCATCCACCACCAGCTTCTCGACATCTTTAGCAAAAAGATCGCGGGTCGCGCGGAGGATCAGGTCGAGATCCGGATGAAGCAGGCCGGGTGAGTTGCGCCGTTCGTTGCGGCGGACGGTCTGATTCCAGACCTCGATCAGGAACCGGATGTCCGACTCCAGCTTTTCGCTGGGTACGTTCTCGGCCACCGTTCGAACGATGAACCCGGTTCCGGGCGGACGCAGCCTATCTACGATCTCGCGAAGACGCCGGCGCTCCTTTTCATTGGAGATCCGGCGGCTGATAC
The DNA here is from genome assembly GCA_041746295.1 of Myxococcaceae bacterium. Lineage (GTDB taxonomy): Bacteria > Myxococcota > Myxococcia > Myxococcales > Myxococcaceae > JBGTHI01. The sequence continues at coordinate 3,945 of JBGTHI010000729.1, read as the reverse complement.
CTACGTGGTCCACCGTCGGCATGAACACCAGATGTCGGCCCGGGATCGAGATATGGCAGGTGAGACGTGCCCCCTTGGTTCCGATGGGATCCTTGGAGATCTGAACCAAGACCTCCTGCCCCACCTTCAGGAGATTCTCGATCCGCGCCGTCTTGGCGCTGCGCCCGGAGGTAGCGCTTGCAGCACTGGAGCTTCGACGCGGGGATTCCTCCTCGCGACTCCTTCGCGCCTTCTGCCCGGAGTTGGGCGCGCGGCGCTCACCGTTGCGGCCACCCCTGCCGCCGCTTGCGCCCTTGCCACCCTGACCGGGCGCCCCCTCCGGCCTCTCGGCTTCCGAATCTGGAGACTCCAAGGAAGCGGCGGAATCCGCCGAGGGCTCTTCGGCAATTGCAAGGTTGATATCCTCGCCCCCGAAAGGCGAAGCGTCGGCGCTCTGCGCTGACGGTTGTTGTTCCGCCGCGACGGTCGGCGACTCGCTGGGCCCGCTGGGGGTCTCATCTGCTGCTTCAGTGGCGGCGGCGACCGGGTTGGCGGTGGCTTCCGAGGCTTGCGCCTCGGGCTCGGCGGTGACGGCCTCCTCGTCCGCTGGGGCGTCATTCTCGTGCTCGACTTCGGGAACCTCCGGCACGTCGTGCTCGTGCTCGCCCTCGGTGAGTTCGTACTGGGCACGAGAGAGGTCAGGGTCATAGTAGACATCGGTGACATAAAGAAACGCGGCCTTCTCCTGACCGATCTCCACGAAGGCCGCCTGCATGCCCGGGAGCACCCGGACCACTCGACCCTTGTAGATGTTTCCGACGATGCCCTTGTCTTTTTTACGCTCGAGATAGAACTCGGCGATGTGGCCGTTCTCGACCAGCGCCACGCGGGTCTCTCGACCTGCGGCGTTGATCACCAAAATGCTGCTCATAAGAGTGTCCTGGTTCCGCGCCTCGGAAGTGGCGATGCGCTCGACGGACAGCGTTGCCGTCAGCTCCTGCGCGCGGTGAAGGGGAAGGGGGGCGGACCGTCCCGAGGTTGCGGGCCCGGCGTGAAGATGAGACGGAGTGCGTCTCTCCTTCAGAGCCCAGCATTCTCGGGTGCAAGATGTTCACGGCCGACCACTCCAAGCGGTGAGAGGGCTATCTCTTTCCGAGGTGCCGCTGTGCCACCTGAAAAGCCCCGATGGTGTCGCCTGCGCCGTCGCGAAGTGGTTCGCAATCGGCGTGGTTGAAACGCATCCCGTCCAAATTCGTTGAGCATCCGCGTGGGGGCAACAGGCCCGCGCGCTTTCGCTCGTTCACCGTGGAGCTTTTCACGTCCTTCCCGTCAATGCAAAGGAAACACGGCTCGCTAGAGCATCGACCGGAACGCCCGCTCGTCGACGATCAGAACACCTAACTCTTGAGCTTTCTTAATCTTTGTTCCCGCATCGGCGCCCGCCACCACTAAGTCGGTCTTGCGCGAGACGCTGCCTGCGACCCGTCCTCCACGGCGCTCGATCTCCTCCTTGGCCGCCTCACGCGTCATCTCGGTGAGGCTTCCGGTGAGGACCACAGTCTTATCCTGGAAAACGCCACCGGAGGCGGCCTGGGGTGGCGGCTCGGGACGTATTCCAGCTTCGAGCAACGCCTCGATGACCGCCTGGTTCTGTGGCTCGTGGAAGAAAGCGGAGATCTCCTTGGCCATCTCCTCGCCCACATCGCGGACGCGGGTCAGCTCCTCCGGCGAGGCCGTGAAGAGCGCGCGGAGGTCGCGGAAGTGTTCGGCGAGGGTCTTGGCGGTGGCCTCTCCGACGTGGCGGACCCCCAGCGCGTAGATGAACCGGCGCAGGCTGGTCTGCTTGGAGCGCGCGATCGCCGCTACCAGATTTGCGGCGCTCTTCTCCCCCAAACGCTCCAGACCAACGAGGGTCTCAGCGGTTAACGCATAGAAGTCGGCGTAGCTCTTCACCAGCCCCTGCTCGACCAATTGGTTGCAGAGCTTTTCGCCCATCCCGTCGATGTCCATGGCGGGCCGGGAGGCAAAGTGGCGCACGTTCCGTTTGAGCTGTGCCGGACATGCCAGCCCGGTGCACCGCGTGACCGCGCCATCCTCCTCGCGGACTGCTGCTGCGCCACAGGCGGGGCAATGGGTAGGAAACTGGAACGGCACCTCCGCGCCGGTTCGCCGCGAGATCACCACCTTCACGATCTCCGGAATCACGTCGCCCGCACGACGGACGAAGATGCGGTCTCCCACCCGGACATCCTTGCGGTGCAGCTCGTTCTCGTTGTGGAGGGTGGCCCGTGAGACGGTGACCCCTCCCACCTGCACCGGCCGGAGGATCGCCACCGGTGTCAGCGCCCCCGTGCGTCCCACGAAGACCCGGATGTCCTCCACCTCGGTCTCCGCCTCGACGGGAGGGAACTTGTAGGCGATCGCCCAACGCGGGCTCTTGGAAACCTGGCCAAGTCGCTGCCGGTGGTTCTCCAGATCGACCTTCACCACCATTCCGTCGATCTCATAGGGCAGCTCATGGCGTTCCGCGAGGAGCTCTGCGTAGGCGGCCCTCACTCCCTCAAGGCCCCGTACCCGGCGATTGAGGGGATTGGTGGGTAGGCCGAGCTTCTTCAAGAATTCGAGCTTGTCCCAGTGCGCGGGGAAGGGCGGAACGCCTTCCATCTCTCCGGTCTCGTAGACCGCAATCGAGAGCGGGCGGGAGGCGGTCACCTTGGGATCGAGTTGACGGGTGGCTCCGGCCGCTGCGTTTCTCGGATTCGCGAAGGTTGGCTCTCCCTCCTCTTCGCGGCGAGCGTTCAACTTGGCGAAGTCGTCTTTCCGGATGAACACCTCACCGCGGACCTCGAGCACGGAAGGCGCCGTTTGGCCCTGGGTGGTGCGCAGGCGGAGAGGCACGGATCGGAGCGTCTTGAGATTTGCGGTGACCTCTTCCCCGACCGTTCCGTCCCCCCGCGTGGAGCCCTGGATCAGACCGCCGTCCCGGTAGACGAGCTCCACCGCCAGCCCGTCCATCTTGGGCTCACAGATGTAGTCGATAGCATCCACCGTGAGGAACTTCCTCAGCCGTTCATCGAACTCCACCAGCTCCTCTTCAGAGAGCGCGTTGCTCAAAGAGAGCATCGGGCGGCGGTGGGTGACCTTGGCGAGCTTCTCCACGGCTGTGCCGCCGACGCGTTGGGTCGGGGAGTCGGGACGTCGAAGCTCGGGATGGGCGGTTTCCAGCTCTCCCAGCTCGCGCATCAGCGCATCGTAGGTTTGGTCGCTGACCTCCGGGTCGTCCAGGGTGTAGTAGCGGTAGTTGTGATGATGAAGCTCGGTGCGAAGCGTCTCGACCCGCTTTTCAACCGCCTTTCGACCCATGCAGTCCCGCCTTGACATGAAAGCGGCACCCCAATAGCTTACTTTCGTTCCTGGCGCTGAGAAGGACGCGCCACTTCGCCCACACGAACTGTCAACCGGGCCACGCCCGAACGACGTTCACCGCTCGCTATCCTCCAGTCACGGCCCGCGGATCGTCGTCATCTCCTCGACTCTACCGATTATGCCTAAAGCACGTTCCAGCAAAGAGAAGGTCATAGATCCCGACGTTTCCGAAGCTCCCGTTTCGGAGGATGGGGAGCGCCCACGCAAGAAGCGGGTTCGTGCGGCGGAGGAGGGCGAGAAGTTACCCGTCAGGCGAAAGGCGCGAGGAACCGCCGGGGTAGAAGGTGCACCGGTGGCCGACGCGGACGCGGGAGATGAGGCTCCGGTGCGGCCGGTGCTGACGGCGATCTCCCATCCCGTGCGCGATGATGACCTCCAGGATGAGCGCGCCGAAGGGTCGGTCTCCTCGGGACAGCCGATTTCCGACACGGAGGAAGGTGGGGATGAAGCTCCGGAAGACGAGGCGCAGAGCAGCGCGGCGCCTGCCCCGGAAGAGGGTGTCCCCGCGACCGGCGAGATCGGCGCCAACGGCGAGCCGAT
>JBGTHI010000728.1:0-2047 GCA_041746295.1 Myxococcaceae bacterium | reverse complement strand
GGTGGTCGTCGAGGTGGAGGACGAGGGACCCGGATTTACCGAGCAGGACCGAAAGCGGCTTTTCGGGAAATTCCAGCGGCTGAGCGCCCGCCCCACCGGCGGTGAAAGCTCGAACGGCCTCGGCCTCTCCATCGTAAAACTCATGATGGAGGCGATGGGCGGCTCGGTCGTCTGCAACAGCGTGCCAGGCGAAGGTGCCACCTTCGTCGTGACATTGCCGCGCTCGGGCTGAGCGATCAGGGAAGCCCCGCCCACCCCTCGTCCGCCGCGCCGAGCACCAGCCGACTCCCTCACAGTTTCTCGAACGTATCGCCATCTCGGCGCTCCAGCACGGTGAACCCGGCTTTTTTGGCGTCTGAAACGGAGAGAGGCTTGGTGAGCTTGGGCGTGTTGACCTTCGACACCACCTTCCGCACGGCTTTCTTGCAGAGCGGACATTTCGTGATCGGGGTCCAGTCGATCGGTCGATGCAGCTCGAACGCGCCGCCGCATACCTGGCACTCGCCGTCGAGGAGTTCATATTCGTAGATCGGCATGGGTGATGTAACTAGCCGCGACGCTATTTTTTCCGGACGCCGCTCCAGACCCGCGAGCCGAGGATCCAGGTGATGGAGGCGAGCGCCCAGCCGCACGCGGCGACCACGGAGCCGACGACGACGCACCCGACCGAGAGCGGCCGGGCATACAGGGCGAAGTGCCGGAGGGTGCCGGTGTAGCCGAAGGACTCTTGCGCCTCGGGCTGCCCGACTAGCCACAGTCCGACCTTGAGACAGAAGGCGTAGATGGGTGCGGCGGTGAGCGGGTTGGTGACGAGGGCCCCAAGGATCGCGAATGGGAGATTGACCCGCAGGACGTAGGCCGCCACGCAGGTGAGGAAAATCTGGACTCCGAACGTGGGCGAGATGCCGATGAAGAGACCGACCGCAAGCCCGGTGGCGACGGTGGCGCGGGTGGGGCGCCAGAGCTCGCGGAGGAATAGGCGCTCTCCGAGAATCCTATGGATCCAACCTCCCTTCAGATGTTTTTTGCGTGGGATGTGGCGGAGCCAGCGGTAGTGGCGACGCGCAAAGGACGACATGCCGGATGGTAGCGCGCCTCACGGAAATGGGAAAACGAAAGAGAATCACTTTCGAGATCGGGGCTGAAACGGAGACGCTCCCGAGCGACACCGATCCGGAGCCTGCCTTGGCCTCGGGGAACGGGTCGCCGGCGCTTGCTCCGACAAGTTACGAACCTGTCCTACGATCCTCGCTGTATTGGCCTTTCAATTCGTCCACGACCGTTTCGCTCCAGAGCGGCACCTTCAGCAGATACGCGGCGCGTCCGATCATGTGGGCAGCGACTGGGGCGGTGAGGAAGACGAAGAGGAGGACCAGGATGGATTTCGCGACGACGGCGACCATCGGGAACGAGATCGAGACGGCCACGAGGATGCATCCGAGACCGAGGGTGCTGGCTTTCGAGCCGGCGTGCATCCGGGTGAAAAGGTCGGGGAAGCGCACAATGCCGAGCGCGGCGACGAGGACGAAGAAGGCTCCGACGAGCAGGAAGATGGCGGTTAGGATGTCAATCATCGGTGGGATTTCTTTCAAGATAGCGCGCGACGGCTACGGTGCCGAAGAAGCCGACGACTGCGAGCACCGTCGCGATGTCGAGGAACATGGGCTGGCCCGACGCGACGACCGACACGGCTGCGATGCTGGCGAAGATCGTGCCGATGAGATCGAGCGCGACGACCCGATCGGGCAGGCTCGGGCCTCGCGCGAGGCGCACGAACGCGAGAGCGAGCGACGCGATGAGCAGGAGGAAGACGATGGCGAGAACGGTGTCCATGAGTCAGCGGAGAAGCTCGAGTACCCGACGCTCCAGATTCGTTTTGATTTCGGCCCGTGCGATGTCGGGATCGTCCACATACATGGCGTGGACGTAGAGGGTGCGGCGGTCGGCGGATACGTCGATGCTCACGCTGCCGGGCGTCATGGTGATGAGATTGGCGAGCAGGAGAATCTCGAAGTCGGTGCGCGCGTCGAGGGGGATGGCCAGCATC
>JBGTHI010000727.1:0-3196 GCA_041746295.1 Myxococcaceae bacterium | reverse complement strand
TACAGTGCGACCCTAGCTGATGGCTCTGATCCCGAATCATGCGCGCGGAGCAACGCCATGGATCTCGCTCCAATCCGGATCGTCGACGGCACGGCACGTCCGTTCGAAGTCTGAAAGCGACACGTCAACAAGGCTCGCCTGCACGCCGCACGACTCCGAGCATATGCACGTCGCGCCGTCGGGAAAAAGCGCGGTGCGTCGACATTTCAGCCGCAGATCCCGGCGACCGAATCGAACCGCGTGCTCTGTGTGGACGTGGTGGTGACTGCTACGTAAAGCATGGAGCATGCTGATCTTCGCGTACGGCTCGAACATGTGTTCGGCGCGGCTGCGGGACCGCGTTCCGTCCGCCGTGGCTCGCGGTCTCGCCGTTCTCGACGGCTATCAACTACGCTTTCACAAGCGCAGCGCGAAGGATCAGTCCGCCAAGGCGGACGCGTTTCGAACCGGCGATGCGCGCGATCGTATTTGGGGCGTCGTCTTCGAGATCCATCCTTCAGACAAGCCAGCGCTCGACAGGGCCGAGGGTCTCAACAATGGTTACGAGGAAGCGACCGTACCGGTGCAGTTTGGTGAGAACCAGGTTCCCGTTCAGATCTATCTCGCGCATGCCACCGCGATCGCACCCGAGCTGCGACCGTACAGTTGGTATGCGCGCTACGTGATCGCCGGGGCGATCGAACACGGCCTTCGCTCGGACTACATCGACGGCATCCGTGCGCTCTCGGTTGTCGACGATCCGAACATCGAGCGTCATGTGCAGGAGTGGATCCGACTTCCCGGCGACCTCAAGATCCTGGGACCTCAGAGCCAACCAATTGGGTCTGTCGAAGAGTGGTTTGCCCTAGCGCCACCCAAGAAGGGGGCGGATCACTGGGTCGATGGACGCAGTGCAAAAGAGCTCGCACGCGCCTGGTTCCGTCGCGGCGCGGCGGCGCCGCCTGAGGAACTCACCAACGTTATGCAGACCCGGCGGGAGACATTCGGCTTTGAGCCGACGCTGGCGCTGCCGGAGCACGTCACGCCGTTCGACAGCTTCGGAACGGGACGAAATCACGATCTACTGGTCGTTCTGCGTCGCCAACAACAAACGATGGTCCTCGGTGTCGAGGCCAAAGCTGGCGAGTCCTTGGATACGACCGTGATCGCGAAGTACGAGCGCGCTCGCAAGTTGGTCGAAGGCGGAGAGACCTCGAATCTCTCGGCGCGCATCGATGGGCTGATGATGGCGTTGTTCGGACGTTCTCTCGATCATGAGCCTCGCCTCGGACAGGTCAGGTACCAACTACTCACCGCTGCCGCCGGCACGCTCGTCGAAGCAAAGCAACGAAACGCGAGCGCGGCCGTTCTCGTGATCCACGACCTTGGTCTTCAGAAGTCGGGAATTTCGCCGACGCGGATCGCCGTGTCGGATTTCGTCAATGGACTGACGCGTGGCGATGACGCTCCGGCGGCGGCCAACGTTCTGCAAGGTCCCTTTGTTGTTCCAGGAGCCGGTCGAATTCCCGGTGGTGTTCCTCTATACGTGGCCGTGATTCATCCCGCTCCGCGCTGACGCGCGAACTCAAGCAAGCGCGTCCCGAACCCATGGAGACCAACGCCACCATGGAAGGGCCAGCTCGCGGCGGTTTGCAAACTCGGTAGCGATTCCGACCAACGTTGCGTCGCTCGTGGGTGACCACAGCAAACCCTTGCGGGTCGGTCGCACGTAATAGACGGGGCCACCGCTGAGCCCGCTCGGCTTCTTGAACTGAATGGTTTGATCGCGAGGCACACCGAGGTCATCGAACGGAAAACTGTGGCCGGTGACCTGTCCCTGCTTCCAGGCGATCGAAATCGCTCGATCGTCATGATCAAAGTCGGACGTGTAATGGAGGATGTCGGCGAAGCGATGCTGCAGCCAACCGTGTTCCGGATGTCGCGCGTCGTAGGTGAATTGCTCTGGGAATCCGGCTGCGACCAACTGCGATCCTTGAGCGAGTCGCCGCTCATCGCTCGTCTCGATGCGATCCATCGTGATCGCGAGATCGCGAACGCGCGAACTGATGGTGTCACGCACGAACGCGATCGCGATGTCGACACCTTGTGCGTGAACGACCTCATCGACCGCATCTTCGATGAACTCTGCCTGCGTCACGAGTGACACGAGGTCGCCTGGACGTACGACGTGGGCGGCGGTGAGGACCGCCACTCGACCCGAGCGAGCCAGAATAAGACTGCCGGAACCATGATACGGCGTCCGTCCCCCTTGCCGCGCGAAGACCAGCAACACGAGCGATCGAGTTACGAACGACGTGACTGCAGCACGCGCGTGGTCTTCAGCATCGTCGGACACGACTACCGAGCCTATGTGATCGCGTTCGAAGCGCCAATGTTGTTGCGCTAGCACCGCAGTCGTCGTCAGAGTGGAGGGATAGGCTAGCGATGGGTATCCGTGCTTACGCATACGGACGTTCATTTGCTGGTCGGCATGCTCAGTCTCGTCACGAGCCCCGACGATGTCGAGGTGGAGTTGGGATCGCTTGTGCGTGACGAAGCGAGCGAAAGCGATCGCGACGTCGACGTAACGATTACGACGCGTAACTCTGATGGGACCCGTCGGGGCTATGCTGCCATCGAGGTCAAGGATGAGACAAAACCCCTCGACGTTCAGGCCGTGGAGCAGCTGATCGCGAAGCTGGGTGACATGCCTTCGATCACCCAGTCGTCAATCGTCTCGTCAAGCGGGTACTCGAAGGCGGCGCGTAAGAAAGCGGCGCGCTACGGAGTCGAGCTGTTGCGGTTCCGCGATTGGCGGCGCGGGGAAAGAGTATTCCCGTTCCTGAATCCGAACCTTGGAGCAGCGCTGCAGCTCGACATGGTGGGATGGGCTCAACTGCCGAGTCTCACGATCTTTACCGAGAAGGGCACGCCGGAGATTGAGATCCCCTCGACCAGCCTCGTGCTTGTCGGCGATGGCCGGACGATGATGTTCGGCCAACTCCTGCTGACGCTCAGGGACGGCGAGCTTACGCGCCTCAACCAGGCGGGTGAGTTCTCGTCGATGGCGCACGGAGAAACGCGCCAGCTCACGTTGGAGATCGAGATCGGAACATCGCTCAAGGTCTCTGCGGGCTCAACGACGGTGCATGTCTGTGGCTTCCGTCTCATCGGCGAAGTGTTCGCGATCAAGAAGCGCGACGCGTTCACGATGAAG
>JBGTHI010000726.1:0-2831 GCA_041746295.1 Myxococcaceae bacterium | reverse complement strand
GCTGGGGCGCTCCACTGGCTGCGGCGCTGCTGGCCGCGGGCGGCGTTTTGCTCGGGGCGATCCATCGGTCATTTGGCGCGGGCGCGGGTCAGGCGGTGCTGAAGGGATTGGGCGTGTTGACTGTCGTGGCCGCGGTCCTGCTTCGCACCGCTGGGCCGCCGGGGGCGCCATCGATGGAGGCCAGGGCAGGGAACGAGGGAGGCTTGAGTTGGCACTACACCCTGACGCCTCAATCGGGCTCATTGAGCGACTTCGACGAGCTGCTGGCCAACGCCAAGATCGCCGGCAAGCCGGTGATGATCGACTTCTTCGCAGAATGGTGTGCGGCCTGTAAGGAGCTGGAGCGGCTGACCTACGTGGATCCCGCGGTGGCCGCCGAGCTGAGCCGCTTCATCCGGGTGAAGGTCGATTCCACCGACCAGACCGAGATCATCGATCAGGTACAGAAGCGGTTCGAGATCGTCGGCCTCCCGACCCTGATCTTCTTCTCGTCCGGAGGGGAGTTGCTGCCGGAACAGAAGGTGATGGGCTTTATCCCGCCGCAGTCGTTTCTGGGAGAGCTGAGAAAGATTCCGTGATGGCAGCGGCGTTCGATGCCCGACGCTCGGCCCGCTTACCCAGTGCTAATCCAGTCAACGCACCGAGGCCGGAACCAATCGCCGCCGCCGCTGCGAGTATACCAATAACCGACGCAGTCGCACGCAGCGGATCCGTGACATTGTTTTCGATCAGGAGGGCAACCATAACCCCGAGCGTCGGGAGCCCGAGGGCGGCGGCTCCACGCGCGGCTCCAGCTCGAACAGGTGAAACCTGCTTCTGAGGAACAATCTTCGCAGACATGGCTCTCCCAAAGATTGCTGAATTCTCGCTCCGCATGGCTTGCGGTTGCGCACCTCGAACCTCACTCTGGACCGGATATGCGTCGACCGTGTGTTTCCAGCGGTTGCGGCTGGCGGTCCCCCACTCCAGCGCGAACCCCATAAAGGCCTTTCTGAACGCGGGATTCGCCCTGGCTTTCCCGAGCCCCGTGGCGGAAAGTCAACCCTGTGAGCGACCTGGACGTTCGATGGAAGCAGCGCTTTGAGAGCTTTGGCAAGGCATTCGAGCTCCTTCAGCAGGCGCTCGAGCTGCAAAACCTCTCGGCACTTGAACGAGAGGGAGCGGTGCAGCGCTTCGAGTTCACCTTCGAGTTGGCGTGGAAAACGATGAAGGACTTTCTCAACGCCTCAGGTGTGCCCTTGAAAGAGGCCACTCCACGAAGTGTGATCAAGGCCGCCTTCGCCGCCCAAGTGATTGGGGACGGACAGCTCTGGATCGACATGATGCTTCGCAGGAACGAGATGTCGCATCAATATGATGGGAAGAAGTTTGAGGGCGTATTGCTCGAAGTGAAGCAGAAGTTTCTCCCTGCGCTGATCGCCTTTCATGACGGCTTCAAGCGCCGCCTAGCCGATGCAACATGAGCTTCGGTCTTTCCAGTGAGGCCTTGCGCCTGATCGCCGAGACCCTCGGTCGGCATCGCGGGGTCACGCGAGCCGTCATTTTTGGCTCTCGGGCCAAGGGCACCGAAACCCCGTCTTCGGACATTGATCTCTCTTTATGGGGAGTGAGCCAGCTGGAGGCAGAGGCAATCCAGCTCGATCTGGAGGAACTGCCTCTTCCCTACGTGTTCAACGTTGTGGCCTATGGCGCCATCACCCATCCGCCTTTGCGAGAGCACATCGATCGGGTGGGGCGGCTCGTCTTCGAAGCTGATCAGAACAGCCGGTAGCCCAGCCCCAGCCGGATCTGGACCGCGGCCTGCGATTTCAACGGCTCCAGCTGATCCTGCACCCCGTTCCAACCCAGCCGTGCCGAGAAGAGCGCCGACCAGCCGCGCGCCAGGTAGACCTCCACTCCGCCTCCCGCGACGATGCTCGCGTTGTGCACGCCGCCCGAGGTGAAGACGAAGTCGTTGGAGGCCTCGAACTCGAAGATTGGGTGGACTGTGTCGGTCAGGCGATAGACCGCCATCGCGCCCAGGATTCCGCGCAGCCCTACGTAGTCCACCGCATCGTCGTCGATATAGGTGGCGCCCGGGCTGAAGACCATCCCCACTCCCAACGGCACGCCCAGCTCCCACTTGTCCTTCTTGTAGACCGGGATGCGTAGCCGCCCCTCCAGCGCGAGGGACATCCAGAAGTAGTTGAGGTTGGCGCGCCCTTCGAGCTCGAGCTTGCCCAGCCCATGGCGGTAGCCGGCGGCGAGCTCCGGCAGCCCGATGAAGCCGTAGGCCGAGGAGCTTCCGCGGGGGAGCACCAGGGGAGAGGCCACCGCGCCAAAGTGCGCCTCCTGGGCGCGCCGCGCCTCGTCCAACCCGCCGTCCCGCTCTGAGCGGTGTTGCTCCCGGTACGCCCTCTCCTCCCTCTGCTGGCGGTCGGCTTTCCCGCGCTCTTCGCGCTCCTCGGGCGGCGTCATGTCGACCGGCGGGCTCGGTTCCGGCTCCGGGACCGGCTCCGAAGGCACGGGCACCGGAACGGGCATCGGGACCGGTACCGGGATGGGGGGTGGTGTCTCCTCCGGTGACTCCTGCGGCATGTCGTCCGGCATCGGCACCTGATCCGACTCCTGCGCTTGGGCGGACGGGACGGCGCAGAGCAGGAGGCTGATCAAGAGAAGCGTCGGGATCGAAGATCGAAGCGGGGACATGGTCCGCGCACCCTAGCCCGGATATTTCACAGCGTGAGTACTGCGGCGACAGTCTGTCGGCCTGCGGACGGCGTGCTCGTTCTTTCCTCGTGCGGCGTGCATCAGCACGCCTCCTCGGTCATCTCTGCGCTTGCCGCCCTCGG
>JBGTHI010000725.1:0-3845 GCA_041746295.1 Myxococcaceae bacterium | reverse complement strand
GAAAGGCGCAAGCCGCGCAGGGGCCGCCTGCGGCGGAGCGCCGAGACCACCGCCGTCTCCTCGGCCATCAGCCAGAGCCGCCGGTGAAGGACCGCAATCGGCTGACGCGCCCAGCGGTCCGCCCGATATTTTAGCCGGAGCGCCAGGGAGAAGCCCAACTGGAAGAGCGTGCGGACCGGAAGCTCCAGCGCGCGCGACGAGCACGACGGGTCGCCCCCGGTAACCCACTCCCATCCCAGCGACAGCGTGTCGCGCACGTTCTCCGCTACCCGGTGGATCGCCTCGAGGTCCCCCGGATCGGCTCCCTCCGCCACCAGCGCGGAGTTGACCACGGTTCGAAGCGACGCCTCCCACTCGGTGCGCACCGACTCGGGGAGCTTCTCCCAGACCGCGTCCAAAAAGCGGGGAGTGGCGGCGCGGGAGAGGGCTCTCCCGCTGTCCGAGGCGGCGGCTTGAGCCGGAGCGCGGTAGGGATCCGGATCGCGGTAGGCGAAGAGCGACACCGCCGTCTCCGGCTCGGGAAAGCCCAGGTCCGCCAGTCGCGCCACGCGAAAGCGATAGGCGGTCTCCTCCAACTCGCCCATCAGCTCCCACCGCGCCGCCTCCAGCAGACGCGAGGCTTCGAACGGCCCCTGCGCGAACAGGTCGTTCAGGAGCGCCCGCATCGCCGCGCCCTCCGCGCCGTCGACGGTCAGCTCGATCAGATAGGCGCCGTCGGGAGACTCGATGGTCACGCCCGCCGGATTGACGTCCGGGTCTTCCTCCAGGCTGTGAACGACGGTGAAGCTCCGGAGCAGCATCTCGACAAGCTCCAGATCTATCGCCTGCAGCTTGGCTAGAAACGGCTCCGGCTCGGCTTCGTCTCCCCGGGCGGCGCGGATCCAGGTGAGCAGCCGGTGGGGCTCCAGCTGATCGCGGTTCCAGCTTCCCAGGTCGATCAACGCCTGGAACTGCTCGGGCGAAGCCAGCTGCACCAGCTGCGTGGCGTCGGCGATTCCGACCTCCGACACGGTCCGGTAGAGCAGATCTGACGGCAGCGCCTGCACCAGCGCCTCCGCCTGATCGTCGTCGGTTAATAGCTCCAGCCTGCGCTTGGCGGGCAAGGCGCTCAGTGTTCGGAGTTGCTCAGGGAGAGAGTCCATCACCCGCGCTCTTTAGCCGACCCAGGCTCCCTGCAACAGCGCCTCCCAAGCCTCCGCCAACCCCCACCCTTCTACGGAGGAGAAGGGGAGCACCATCTCCGGCTTGAGATCGAGCTTCCCCGCCAGAGCCAGAAGCGCCGGCTTGCGCTTGGCCTTGGGCAAGCGGTCGATCTTGGTGGCTACGACCAGGAGCTGAGCATTGGCTTGCGCCAGGTAGTCCAGGGTGACCAGGTCCGCAGGGAGCGCTCCCACCTCGGCGTCGACGATGCTGACCACGACCTTGAGGATCTGCCGCTTCTTCAGATAGGTGGTGATCATCTTCTCCCACCCTTCCCGCTCGCCCTTGGAGACCTTGGCGTAGCCGTAACCGGGGAGGTCTGCGAGCCTAAGGCTCTCTCGCGCTCCGTCGACCTCCAGGTCCACGTCGAAGAAGTTGATCGCCCGCGTGCGGCCCGGAGTCTTGGAGACCCGCACCAGCTTTCGCCGGCCGGTCAGGCAGTTGATCATCGACGATTTGCCGACATTGGACCGCCCCACGAAAGCGATCTCGGGGAAGGAAGGGGCTGGGTAGTGATCATCCGCGGTGGCAGTGGCCAGGAATCGCGCATCCAGAACCCGGATCATTGTGCGCTGGCCGTCTGCTGTCTATCGCGCCGCTGGCGTTCGGCCGACCAGTGGTCCATCAGCCGCAGCGCGGTGTTGAAGTCGAAAGGGCGCAGCGATGGGGCGGAGGCGTCGTGGCAGGTCTTGCAGGACTTCTCCGAGGGGTCCACCAGCCCCACCAGCCGCGACAGCTCCGGGTCCTTCATCACGAAGTTACTGCCGTAATGGCGCCCTCCACCGTGGCAGCTCTCGCAACCGACATTGGCCACCCGCTGCTCCGCCAGTGCCGGTCCATGACAGGAAAGGCAGCGCGCGTCCTTGCGCTGCACCTCGCTCAGCGACTCCTCGGCGCGGGCATGGCGCGACTGCGACCAGGCGGTGAACGCTTCCGGATGGCAGGCCTTGCAGCTCTCGGAGCCCACGAAGTCGGCGGCGAACGCGGCACAGGAGACCAGCAGTCCGAGCGGAAGCAGGAGCGTCTGGAGGCGCATGAGCGTGGCATCTAACACGATCTGCTTCTAGAGTCTGCCCGATGCGGGTGATCGGACTGACCGGCGGAATCGCCTCGGGTAAGAGCACGGTTCGGGAGCTGTTCCGGGAGCTGGGTGCCCAGATCCTCGATGCCGACGCCTTCGCAAGAGAGGCGGTAGCGCCGGGCTCCCCTGCGCTAGTGGCGATCGGCCGCCGGTTCCCGGGGGTGGTCGACCCTGCGGGGCTCCTTGACCGGGCGGCGCTCGCTGCTCGAATCTTCGCCGACCCCGCGGAGCGGGCGGCGCTCAACGCGCTGGTCCACCCGCGGGTTGGCGAGCTCTTCAGAGAGGCGCTTGGGAGGCTCGAGGCGGCCGGCGCCCAGCGGGTGATCTACGACGTGCCCTTGCTCTTCGAGACCGGGCTCGAAGCGGAGCTCGACGAGGTGGTGGTGGTAACCGCTTCCGAAGCGGTCCAGCTGGAGCGGCTGCGGGCGCGAAACCGCCTGAGCGAGGCCGAAGCCCTTGCGCGGATCCGCTCCCAACTGCCGCTGGGTGAGAAGGCACGCCGCGCACATCATCTGGTCGACAATTCCGGCACGCTCGAGGAGACCGAACGCCAAGTTAGAGAAATCTGGCGGGCGCTGGGCGGCCCGCTTTAGGTAGAGTGGCGGCGCGATGGCAAAAGCCAAGGGCAAACAGCGCGCGGCGCGCCCCACCTATCTCATGACCGGCTTCCCCGGTTTCCTCGGGAAGCGACTGCTCCGGCAGATCGCGGAGGCGGAACCCGAGGCGCAAATCTACCTCCTCGTGGAAGCTCGCCACGAGCGGGAGGCGGAGCTGCAGCTGGGAGCGCTGGAGCTGGAACACGTTCAGCTTCTCGTGGGAGATGTAGGTCATCTCCACCTGGGACTCTCCGGTGAAGAGTACCGGCGGCTCTGCGAAGAGGTGACCCAGATCTTCCACCTGGCCGAGAGCAGCGACCTGACCGCGTCCCGCGATCAGGCGGCTCGGGTCAATGTCGACGGGACCCGCAACATGCTGGAGCTGGCCCACGATTCCCGGGCCCTGGAGCGTTTCAACCATCTCTCCACGATCCAGGTCTCCGGAGATCGACGGGGGGTGATCTGCGAAGACGAGCTCGAGGCCAACCAGGATTTTCGCAACAGCTACGAGGCCACCAAGTTCGAATCCGAGCGCTGGGTGCGCCGGGCCAGTCCGGCGATTCCGATCACCGTCTACCGCCCCGGCTCGGTGGTGGGCGACTCGAAAACCGGAGAGATCGAGCGTTTTGATGGGCCCTATTCCTTGGGCCTGCTGGTGGCCTTCACGCCGGCTTCCCTGCCGCTCCCGCTCCCCGGGCAAGGTGGAGCGCCGTTCAACGTGGTGCCGGTCGACTTCGTGGTTCAGGCGATCTGGGCGCTCTCGCGAGATCCCCGCGCGGCCGGAGGAACCTTCCACCTGGTGGACCCGGCTCCGCTCAGCGCGCGCCGGGCCTACCAGCTGGTGGCGCAGAAATCGGATCGCCGGCCGCCCCGTTTCCAGCTCCCCGCGCGTGCCACCCATGCGGTGCTCCGGCTGCCCTTCTGGGAGAAATTGGCCCGCTCGCAGCGAGCGGCGCTGCAGTCGCTCA
>JBGTHI010000724.1:0-3966 GCA_041746295.1 Myxococcaceae bacterium | reverse complement strand
GCGATCAGCAAGTCCGGCGTCGAATTCTAGCCCACTAAGGGAATCGCCATCATTGACCGTGGAAGCCCCAACTCACGCCCAATGATGGCCCTCAACCAGCCGGACCGAAAACCCATCATCCACCGTGCTCCGCAACACTTACGCGCCTGAAGGCGGAGAAGGCCCGCTTGACTCACAAGTTGAGTGCGCCGTTCTTCAAGGGTTGCGGCGCGCGACGCGTCACTGGCCAAGTTGCCGGCGACAGTCACCAAGACTCTTAGCGACTCGATGGCGTTCTCCAGCCCACGCTCAACCACGTAGAACGGGATTCTGCGGCTCTCCGGATACTGCATCGAGATGTGCAGTTGATTTTGAATCCGAACGAGCGTTTCGAGCTGCTCCTCGAATGGCGAGCCACCCAGAACCTCGCCGATCTTGAAGTGCTGGAGGAGGGCCGCGACCTCGAGACTGCCGTCGTGAATCTGCGCGAAGCGGCGATCACCTCGAGTTCCGGCGCTCTCCATGAGCGTCTTGGCCCCCCCGGGGTGGAGACCCACATAGGAGGTTAAGTCATAGACGCCGTCCCCGAAGATGGCCCAAAGATCGTGGAACCGGTTATGAGTGGCCACCTCGGCTACGGAAATGCCTGGCAGCGCTTGTCGATCGATCGGGGCGGTGAAAAGGTCGGTGTGTATTGCGTACGTGTACGGGGAGACGTCGGGGATCCGGCCCATCGGCTGGACGCGGGGACGGGAGCCGGTCGGCGCGATAAGCCTCTCGAGCTCGCCGCGCACCCCAAGGCCGAAGGGAACCCCACCGCAAATATAAGCGTGTCCTCCGTTGGCCATCAGCGTTCGCACCTCGCTGCCGCTCTCACGTAGCACGTCGTCCACGTGGGGACGGCTAGCGACCGTTGAGGTCAATTCTCCCCCCGCGATTCGAACGACGCGCCCCTCCTCGGAGAGGGCGAGGGTCACCTCGAGAGGCTTGTTTTCGGAGAACCGGGTCAGTCGCTCGACGTATGGGACATCGGCCAGCCTTCTTGCGCCGACGATCAGCGAGATCGGGCCTGTCTGCTCCCCTCGCTCTTCGACAAATCCTATGAAGGGGCCAATGCCGCTTCCTTGCGCCAAGAGCAAAAGCGGCGTGCCCGGGTCACTTGGCAAGCGGAACAAGGGGGCCGGGGCCACCCGAACCGTGACTTCTTGCCCGGCCCCATCGCGAAGGAACCGAGCCCCCAACCCAGGCTGATCGACCAGGCCCACCGTCAAATGCACAGCAGTGGCGAGGCCGTCGGCATTTCGCTCGATCCGACCGATCGAATACATGCGGGGCGTTAATGGGGGCAGATCGTGATCGAGGCGGTTGGCGAGGGCCGTCCCCTCCAATCCGTCCAACGCGTGAAGATCACCTCCTTGGACCCTCTGTCGAATCTCCGTTGCCTTTGGCCCCCAGAATTCGACTCCCGCCCTCGCGAGCACTCGGTCAACGTCTTGGGGTGAATTCTCGGGCCAAACCTCAAGTCGATCTCCCGCCCTCAGTGCCGCCGGCGCATCGAACTCAACGCGCACCAAGGCGCTTCTTCCGTCGATTTCTACTCGTCCGATTCTCGCGCTCCGGCGCCCGTCGACATCGCCAACCCGCATCCGAATCGCGGTCGCCATTTGGCGTTGCAACAGCTCATCCGTGGGAAGCGATGTGACGTCGCCGCCACTGGAGCGCATTCCGAAGGTCATCGGCCTATGCGGGGATATCAACCCGATGGCACCGATCGCCTTCTTTCGGTGCAGCTCCAAGAAATCGGCGTAGGCGCTGAGAACCGTTCGGAAGGCAGCGGCCAATCGCAGATCGCCGCTCGCTTCGACGTAACGCCGGACATTGAGCTCGGGGGCCTCGAGTGCTTCCATCAATGCGCGGTGCGTTGGCGGCATTCCCTGACGGCGTCCCTCCTGCTGCGCCCGGAGTTCGTCTGCATCCCTAACGATCGCCCTACCTAAAAAGGCGTCCACCGCATGGAAAATGGGGGAGTCTACTCCGCTATTGTCTGGCTCATCGGGAAACACCTTCGCGCCCATCTTGAGAAAACTGCGCTCCCAAACAATCGGGTCCACGCCCCTGTGTCCCTCCTGTGGGGTGAGATGAAGCCACCTTTCCTGGCAGCTGACGATGACGTCTGCGATTCGCTCCAGCGCCCGTGCCAAGCCGGCATTATCGCCCAGCATGATCGCCTGTTGGGCCCCAACCAGCGCGGGGAATGCGCGTGCAAACTCGACCTCCATGGCGGCCTGAGTGCCCGGCGTCAACCGCTCTTCGTGAACCTCGTCGTCGAAACAGCTCACCGTCAACCGAGGCTCGGCGCCCTCGAAGGTGACCAAGTTCAAGATGTAGTCAGCGTTGGTACGCCCCGTGTTAGTTCGTCCTAAACGCTCGCATACGTTTTGCCACGGCCGCAAGATCGCTTCAGGCAGCATCGCGACCTCGACCGATCCCTCGGCGCGGTCGTGAAAATGGTAGGCGTGCGCGAGTGCTCCGAGAATGAGGCTGGCGCGTCGAAGAAAGTCATCAGGTAGTTTGCTCGCGTCCAGCAGAGGAAGCTGATCGAGTTCCGAGCGTGCCGAGTATCCACGGACCATCGCGGGGAGCCGGCGCTGCGCGGCTTCCCAAGAGTCAAACGCCGGTGGCAGCGGTCGGGTGGTGTCGTGCGTGGGCATGAAGCCCGTTTCAAAAGACATCCCCCCATCGAGGCCTGGGCCCACTCGAACCTGAGCTCCGCTCGGCAGTTCAACCCATCCGCCCCCCGGTCTAGCCGATAGCTCTCCGACTCTCTGGATGAGCCCATGGCTCGGTACGCGGGGGTGCGGCCTTCGAGCAGCCCGCTCACGGCCCGCGGTGGAATGATGCCCTACGACGTCCATTTTTCATTGCCCTCAGTTGCAGCAAAGACTTTTTAAGAAGAGGGCATTATCGAAACCGCCTCCACAGAGTTGCAGTGGACGCGTTAGCAAGAGAGACCTCGGATAACTACAGATTGTCCGGACATTAAGGGAGGGAAATCCCGGGATCTGCGTCCGTGACCGCTGGCGCGCCGCGGGGCGGGCCTGGGATGTCGGGCTGAAGCGCTGCAAGACCAAGTCGAGGAGTGCGAAACGAAGACGTCGGAGTTCGAGAGCCAGATCGACAACTTGGAAAGAAAAAGGTCTCTGATCTTGAAGACAGATTGGACAAACACAACATCTACCGACCGCAGTCGTCCCCATCAAGCCTCTCGTCTTCTTCGTCTGACTCTGCACGGCACGAACCGCACGTCTCCAACATATCGCCTTGCCACATCTGAGGTTCGCCATTCACGCCTGCGGGAAGGGTTCGAACCCACGTGATGAATGGGTCTACGTACTGGTCATTGGCAGCACGACGATGCCCCTGCCCCTTCTTGACGATTCCTCGAAGCTCTTCTGGCAGGAGAGGCGCTGCCTTCCCGAAGTAGTAGAACTCCTCCGAAAGAAGCGCGTAGCATCCACCGAGGTCGACCTTCCCGTTCAGACGAATGCACGCTCGGACGAAGGCCTGGGGGCTCCTTCTCGAAGTCGTAAATGCTGTCCCCAACACGGTCGACGATGTTCGTAGATGTCCAGTCAGGCATTTTTCGTCGCAATCCGGCTCTGCTCATGGCGTCGTACTCCGCCATGCTGACCTTCTCCGTCACTCGCATGGCGTAAACGAGGTGCCCTGAGGCGTCACCAACAGGAGACCTTTTCGAGCCCGTACCGACTATCCAGTCGCCAACCCGAGCGGTGCGCCGGATGACGGGCTTGCAGATCACCAATGTACAGCGCCCCCAGAAGGGATTGTTAGCTCCCAGGATCTGTCGCTGAGTTTTGACCAAGATCTACCGGAGGGAAGTGGGAGGGGTTGACCGGATTGAGGCACCTGGCGGAGGAAAGTGGGGAGACGGTGGAGACAGGAAAGCCCGCGGGTCGGAAGACCCCG
>JBGTHI010000723.1:0-2477 GCA_041746295.1 Myxococcaceae bacterium | reverse complement strand
AGGTGCGCCGAGCGTCGACTGCAGATCTTCCGCGATGAACATCGCAACGCTAGATCTCACGTCGCGAAATTCTACAACTGAAATTTGTAAGCGATCTTAAATACTTAGGAATTTCTTAAGTAACCGGCATTGGGGCTAGCCCGGATATTTCACAGCGTGAGTACTGCGGCGGCAGCCTGTCGGCCTGCGGACGGCGTGCTCGCTCTTTCCTCGTGCGGCGTGCATCAGCACGCCTCCTCGGTCATCTCTGCGCTTGCCCCCCTCGGCTCCGACATCCTGCACCTCGTTTCACTCACGCTGTGAAATATCCGGGCTAGCGGCAATGCAGATTCGATCACCAGTCCAGTCGCTGAAGCGCATCCCGAGCTGCGCGCTTCGAGTTGCAGCCAAAGAAGGGGATCCCGCTACCCTCGTTCGGCCCGCCGTTCTCCGCCAAATCCGTGAGCTTTCCTCGGGCACGGCTCAGGCGCAGCGCGCTCGCCGCAGAGGCGGCTGCGACTCGAACTCTACATTCCGGATGGCCGAGCAACTCCACTACTCGGTCTTCGGCATCCCCCTTGCCCGCGCGTGCAGCAGCCTGATAGCTCTCAATGGACTTGAAGGGGAAACCCATGGCCTCGTGCAACCTGCCGATGAGATACTCCCGCTCTCCAATGTCCTTTTCCTGGGCAATCAGCTCGCGAGCCCTCTCGCTCAGGAGCCCCCTCTCTTCGGGTAAAGCACGTTCCACCGCATGAAGGGCCCGTTCCACCACCGACTTGCTGAAGGTGCGCACCGTCAGAACGAGGGCCACGACCAACACCAGCACTAAGAGCGTCGCCACAGCGGGGCCCCGCTGCCGGAGCAGCACCGACACGCGGCCACTCAGCGTGTCTGCGAGGTCCCTGCCGACAGACAGAATGGCACGGACACCTCCGGTGGGAAGACGCGAAAGCCCAAGCCTTCCAAATGGAGCCCCTTCGCTTCCATCCGGGGGCGCAATAGGGGACTCCAGCCTGTAAGGGGCATGGGTCACGCGAAACACGCGCACCTTGCCGGGAATACCTTTGAGCTCGAACGCGCCCGCTTCTTCGGCAGGGACTTCCGCCTTGTTCATCGCCAGATGGATAGCCTCCGTGAAGTACACCTCTCCAGGCTCGGCGACGCCCAATACCCGCGCGGCGATGTTGACGGGCTCGCCAAATACATCCCCCGACTCCTGCCGGACTTCACCTACGTTGATGGCGATTCGAAGACGGATGCGTTCGCGCTCGGGGACGTTTTTATTGTACTCCCACAGCCGGTCCTGGATGGAAACGCCACTCAGAACGGCCAGCGTGGGAGACTCGAAGGTGACGAGATAGCTATCCCCCATGGACTTCACGACCCGCCCAGCAAAGCCCCTGAAAAGCGGAACCATCAATGCGGTATGGCTCTGGCCGAGGCGCTGGCTCTCCTCGAGCGTCTGCCGGGCCGTGCGCTCGGCGAAGTCTGAGATGCTGGCGAAGAGTATGGTGAGGTTCGCGGTCTTCACTTCCAAGAGTCATCCTCGAGAACCCGAAAAAAAGCCAACTACCGGATTTCAGTCGCCGTCACACCCCCTCGGCGAGAAGCCTTCGTCATGGATGGCTGACGCACCCAAGCAGCCTCGGCATCGCCGAACGCGCCTACCCCAGCGATCCGCAGCCCCGTTCCGTCGATTTCAGGCGGGCAGATGACCCTGGGGCGACTGCAGAACCTCACGGTGATGTTGACGGACTTAGAGGGCTTCACCGAGCGCACCTCCCAGCAGTCGCGAGAGGAAAACGCGCGCATGTTACAGCAGCACGACACGCTTCTGGTGCCCATCCTCAGGCGGTACCGCGGACACTTGGTCCAGAAGCGCGGCGACGCGTTGCTCGCAGTCTTCAAGTCCCCGACCGAGTCCGTTCGCTGCGGGATGGCCATGCAGGATGCCCTTTGGCGCTTCAACCAGGAGAAGGTGGCGTCGGAGCAGCTTCACGTGCGCGTGTGCATTCACACCGGCGAAGTGGTCGAGACGATCGACGGCCTAAGGGGCGAGCCGGTGAACGTCGTCACCGCCGTGGAGAACGTGGCGGAGGCCGGTGAGGTTGTCTTCACCGAGTCCGTGTACCTCTCTATGAATCGTATGGAGGTGACCTCCGAGAGCTGGACCACCCTGGCGGTACCCGGTCGGGAAGAGCGTCTGCAACTCCACCGGTGCCAGGCCGCTCCCCAGGGTCTGCCCTTCGGAGGCATGGACCTTCAGAGAGGAACAGCCTCGCTGGATCTCCAGAGCGCCCTGCTTCGGAAATTTTCTGGAGCAATGCGACGGGCGCCGAAACTACTTCAAAACCTAAGTGTTGCGGAGCACGGTGGATGATGGGTTTTCGGTCCGGCTGGTTGAGGGCCATCATTGGGCGTGAGTTGGGGCTTCCACGGTCAATGATGGCGATTCCCTTAGTGGGCTAGAATTCGACGCCGGACTTGCTGATCGC
>JBGTHI010000722.1:0-11112 GCA_041746295.1 Myxococcaceae bacterium | reverse complement strand
TCGCGTCTGTCCAGCGCAACCCGCACGTCGGGCCCCGCCTCCGGGGAGAGCGCCCGGATCAGCTCGGCCGAGCCCAGAGACGCCCGGACGCCCGGGACCCCCACCGCATCGCAGACCGCCAACGCTTGCCGAATCACTTCTATCTCGCCTGCGACCCCTCCGTCGTCGAACAGCTCGAAGCCGGCCTGGTGAAGCTGACGGCGGCTGCTGCTGCGCGCATCCACGTCCTGGAAGACGACGCCGCGGTAGCAGAGGCGGATCTCCGCCTGGGCGGCGAGCCGGGTGGAAACGAGCCGAGCCACCTGTCCGGTGAAGTCGGCGCGCAGCCCCAGCACCTCCCCGTGACGATCGACGAAGCGGACGGCGCCCTGGGAGGCGAAGACCTCGGCCCGTTCGATCAGGGGGAGAACCACTTCTTCGAAGCCGGCGTCGACCAGCCGCTTGACCGCGGAGGCCTCGACTTCGCGCAGGAGCCGGGCGTCGTCAAAGAGGCGGTCGACCGTTCCGGAAGGCGGAGAGTGGGGCAGCGGCGTCATCGTGCGCAGCGGATAGCACGTGATCTTGGGTGTTTAAAAGCCTCTAGGGCCGGGCTTGCGCCGGGGCTTCGGGAGGCTCTAAGGGGCTCCGGGACCAAACCTATGGAAACCTCCCCCGCGGAACGGCGCACGGTGCAGAAACAGGCGGTGATCTATGGGCTCGGCGGTCTCGCCGCGACCGCCGCGGGCATCAAGCTCCTCAATGCCTCCAACGGCTGGAACACCGGAATCCCCTCGGGACTGTTCGCGGGCTTCTCGTCGGCGGTCTTGGCGACCGGGGTGGGCATCGTGGCGGGCGCCGGCGCGATCGTGGGTATCGACAAATACGCCAAGAGGACCGCTCGCAAGCTGGGCCTGCCTCCGTCTCCTAGAGCGATGCGCCCCCCGACGACCAACCCTGCGGTGATGAAAGAGGTCGCGCCTTCGGCCCTTGGCGGGCTGGCGGTTTTGCTGGGCGCCGGCGTGCTGGGCCGCCTCTCGCAGCAGCATCTCTCCGGTCACTGGGCAACGGCGGGAAAGGTCGCGTCTCATCTGGCCCTCTGCGTGGGCATCGTCTTCGCCGCCGACGGAGGGTTCGCCCTGGGCAGCACTAAGGTGATGGACGGCGTGTAACGCCCGCCGACGTTCGCGCTTGGGCCCCATTAAAGCACGACGAGATCAGGAAGGTGCTCTGCGGATCGGTTCCGGCCCGATGGTGATTGGGTCGCCGATCTGCCTTTGATCATCGGCGGCCTTGCCAATTGTCACAGCAGTCTCGGAATCCCTAGTATATGGAATGATTCTGTAGTAACAGCGGTTCGGTCACCCGATAGGGAGGTGTTGATTCCATGCCAACAGCACTTGCAAATTCAGGGGCGGGTCTCCGAGCCCCTCGCGGTGAAGACGGAGCAGCGTCGGTTCGAACTCGGTCCGCTGTAGCCGATAAACAGCGGCCGGGAGCACGTAGGCGTGGTGACAACGACCAAGCTGCTAGTGCCATGGTCGGTGTGGAGATTGGCGGTATTGAGGACGGCCAAGCTCCTAGTGCCGCGGTCGGTGTGGAGATCGGCGGTATTGAGATCGACCATAGGCTCAACACCCGTGGTGACGGTGAGGTCTCCCATGCGCCCCGCGTCGGTAGCGACGGAAACGGGGTCGGCCAAATGCCTAGGGGACCGGAGAGGGTGGATGTTCGCCGCCAGGGTCTCGCGGGCTGGTGGGCAGACCTGGGTGCGTTCGACACTACGCAACATGAGGACCCGGCGGATTCAACTTCAGCCTTAGGGCCGAGGGGGAATTAAAAAGGGTGCCTCCGGGTCGGCCTCTATCGCTCCATTCAGGCCCGGTGGCGACCCTCGAGGGTGGCTTGACTTCAAGCGACCGGCTCGAGGTTGACGCTTTGCGCGGGCGGTAGGCGTGGTAAGGGTTCGGGCCCGATGCCCAAGCGCGACGATATCAAGAAGGTGCTGGTGATCGGTTCCGGCCCGATCGTGATCGGTCAGGCCTGCGAGTTCGACTACTCCGGAGCACAGGCGATCAAGGCGCTCCGCGAAGAGGGCGTGGAGGTGGTGCTGCTCAACAGCAACCCTGCCACGATCATGACCGACCCGGATCTGGCGCATCGGACCTATATCGAGCCGATCACGGTGGAGTCGGCGGAGCTGATTCTGGCCGCGGAGAAACCGGACTCGATCCTGCCCACGATGGGCGGTCAGACGGCGCTCAATCTCGCCAAGGCGCTCGCGGAGCAGGGGATTCTGAGGAAGCACGGCGCGCGGCTGATCGGTGCCTCCCTCGAGGCGATCAACAAAGCCGAGGATCGCCAGCTCTTCAAGGACGCGATGCAGAGGATCGGCGTCGAGCTGCCCAAGAGCGCCGTGGCCAGCAACATGGAAGAGGCGATGCACATCGCCGCCGAGATCGGTTTCCCGGCAATCATCCGCCCCAGCTTCACACTGGGCGGAACGGGCGGAGGGATCGCCTACAACAGCGATGAGTATGAGGCGATCTGTCGAGCGGGGCTTAAGGCGAGCCCGGTCTCCACCGTTTTGATCGAAGAGTCGCTCCTCGGCTGGAAGGAGTATGAGCTGGAGGTGGTCCGCGACTCAGCCGACAACGTGGTGATTGTCTGCTCGATCGAGAACTTTGACCCGATGGGCGTGCACACCGGAGACTCGATCACGGTGGCTCCGGCACAGACGCTCACCGACAAGGAGTATCAGCGACTCCGGCAGGCCTCGCTGGCGATCATCCGGGAGATCGGCGTCGACACGGGCGGCTCGAACATCCAGTTCGGAGTCAATCCCAGAAACGGCCGGGTAGTGGTAATCGAGATGAACCCCCGGGTCTCGCGCTCCTCGGCCCTAGCCTCGAAGGCGACCGGATATCCGATCGCCAAAGTGGCCGCGAAGCTCGCACTGGGCTACCGGTTGGACGAGCTCTCCAACGACATCACCCGGGTTACCCCGGCCTCATTCGAACCGACCCTCGACTACGTAGTGGTGAAGATCCCGCGCTTCAACTTTGAGAAGTTCCCCCGCGCCGACCGGACCCTCAATACGACGATGCGGTCGGTGGGCGAGGTAATGGCGATCGGCCGGTCGTTCAAGGAGGCCTATATGAAGGCGCTCCGTTCTATGGAGGCGGGACGTTGGGAGCTGGAGCAGCTCCCTCTCCCCAGCGATCCCCAGGAGCGCGAGCTGGCGGTCCGCGAGGGGCTTCGGATTCCGCGACCGGACCGACCCTGGTACCTCATAGAGGCCTTCCGGATGGGGCTGTCGGTGGAGGAGGTCTACGCCGAGTCGGCGATCGATCCCTGGTTCCTCCGCCGCCTCCATGAGCTAGTAGAGGAGAGCCGCGCGCTCGCCGACTTCGGCGCGGTGGAGGAGATTCCGGACGAGGTGCTGCGGACCGCCAAGTCGCACGGCTTTTCCGACAAGGCACTCAGCGCGCTGCTGAACCAGGATGAGGCCACGGTCCGGGCCCACCGCCAGGCCCGGTCTCTCAAGCCGGTCTTCAAGCGGGTCGATACCTGCGCTGCGGAGTTCGAGGCGTATACCCCCTACCTGTACAGCACCTACGAGCGGGAGGACGAGGCGCCGCCCACCGACCGCAAAAAGGTGATGATCCTGGGCAGCGGCCCGATCCGAATCGGCCAGGGAATCGAGTTCGACTACTGCTGCGTCCACGCCTCGTTCGCGCTCCGCGACGCCGGGTTCGAGACGATCATGGTCAACTGCAATCCGGAGACGGTCTCCACCGACTACGACACCTCCGACCGGCTCTACTTCGAGCCGCTGACCATCGAAAACGTGCTGGAGATCGCCGCGCGCGAGAAGCCGCTGGGCGCGATTGTCCAGTTCGGTGGTCAGACGCCGCTGCGGCTCTCGGTGGCGTTGGAGAAGGCCGGGCTCCCGATCTTGGGCACCAGCTCCGACGCGATCGATCGGGCGGAGGACCGGGAGCGATTTTCCCAGCTGATCGAAAAACTGGGATTGCGGCAGCCGGAGAACGGCGTGGCGCGCTCGCACCAGGAAGCGTTCAAGGCCGCGGCGCGGATCGGCTACCCGGTGATGGTGCGCCCTTCGTACGTGCTGGGTGGCCGCGCGATGGAGGTGGTCTATGACCAGGCCAGCCTTGAGCGGTACATGCGAGAAGCGGTGAGCGCCTCTCCTGAACATCCGGTACTGATCGACCGCTTCCTGAAGGACGCGCAGGAGGTCGACCTGGATCTGGTGGCCGATCGCGAGGGTGGGGTGATGGTGGGCGGAGTGCTCGAGCACATCGAGCAGGCCGGGGTACACTCGGGTGACGCCGCCGCGTCGCTGCCTCCGCATTCGCTGCTCCCGGCGCTGGTCGAGTCGATGAAGGACCAGGCGATTGCGCTGGCCCGCGAGCTTAAGGTCGTGGGCTTGATGAACGTCCAATTCGCGATTCAGGGTCGAACCCTCTACGTGCTGGAGGTGAACCCCCGCGGCTCGCGCACTGTTCCGTTCGTGGCCAAGGCGACCGGCGTCCCGCTGGCGAAGATCGCCGCGCTCTGCATGGTGGGGAAGACGCTCAAGGAGATGGGCCACACCCGGGATCCCGAGGTGAAGCACAGGGCGGTGAAGGAGTCGGTCTTCCCGTTCGCCCGCTTCTCCAACGTGGACGTGCTCCTGGGGCCGGAGATGAAGTCCACCGGTGAGGTGATGGGGCTGGCCGACAACTACCCGGCCGCCTTCGCCAAGAGCCAGCTCGCGGCAGGGGTGAAGCTCCCGCGGGGCGGCACCGCGTTCGTGTCGGTGAAGGACGACGACAAGCCGGCGCTGGTGGATCTCTGCCGGCGATTGATCGCGCTCGGCTTCTCCCTGGTGAGCACGGGAGGCACCCACCGCTATCTGGCGGGGAAGGGCGTGGAGACCGAGTGGGTGAAGAAGGTTCACGAGGGCAGACCGCACATCGTGGACAAGATTGTCGACGGCTCAATCTCGCTGGTGCTCAACACCACCTTTGGCAAGCAGGAGATCTCCGACAGCTTCTCCATCCGCCGCGAGGCGCTGATGCACGGCGTTCCGTACTACACGACCATCGAGGCCTCGCGGATGGCGGTGGGGGCGATCGAGGCGATGGCGCGGGGGGAGTTGGGCGTCCAGTCGTTGCAAAGCTATCTAGGGCTATAGGGCTTCCAGCGGTTGACCACGTCCACCCGGAGTTCCGCGAACCGCTCCTGAAAGTCCCGCAGGTCGAAGGCGGCGAGTTCCAGCAGCTCCAGATGGTCGGCGTCCGTGGGCCGCAGCCGCTCGAACTCGGCCCAGGCGGATCGGCGGCTGGCCAGCAGCGCGTCATGTCGCTCGTCCAGGCTGCGAGAGGGCCCCAGCTCGTCTCGGAGCACCCTCCAGAGCACGCTCCGTCTCCGCTCGCGGTCATGGACCACCAGAAAATAGCAGCGACCCACCACGCTCTGCTTCAGCTTCGGAGTCAGACTGGGCGGGAGTCGGTCGGTTCCCATACGAGATGTCCGTCGCGGGTAAGGCTACGCAAATCCGATGGTGTATCAAGGTAGGCCCGGTGGTCGTAGCTCAGCCGGCACTTCTGGAGCCAGCGCACGAGCGCGACCGCTTGGGGGCTTAGCTCCTGCTCGTCGTCCGATTTATAGGCCAGACCGTGATCCCAGTTGACCTCGAGCGCCGCCCGGGTCTTGAGCTGAAGCTCGAAGCAGTGTTCTGCGTCGAGCCGGATGATGTAATGGATCGCCTCGTAGCCGTCGAGCATCTTGTCCTTGCGGTTGAACATGCTCTCCTTCTCGATGATGTCCTGACCGTAGTACTCCTCCACGGCCAGCATGAGCTTCTCCAGGCCCAACGCGTCGTCAGCCACGATCCGAGCGGCGGAGAGATCCTTCACGTCGTTCATCGTGAGGTCTTTGTACTTTCCCCTGAGCTTCTTCCGCGTGCTCTCCTCGGTCTTGACCCGCTCGCTGCTGGTTCTGGCCTGCTCGCCATACTTGCTTAGGGCCAGGGCCTTTGCCTCCTCCACGCCGTCGTAGACCAGCGGTAGGACGAGCTCCCTTTCGATGCCGAGACGCCGCCTCAGTCGCTCCCGGGCAAAGTACTGGTGGGCCTGATTCGTACTGTCCAGCTCCTGGTGGGTGAGGCGGTAGAATGCAGGGGCTCTCGCGTACCGCTGCTCGAGGTACTGATCGAGGCGGGTCACCCGCGTTGGGTCTTCCGGGTCCTTCCTCCGATTGACCTCGTCGTAGTTGAAGTCGTCTTCGTTGTTGAAGAGCGGGCGGCCGGTGGCTTTCAGCTCATCATAGAGGTTGGCCCGTTCAGCGTTCTGACCCTTGATGCTGTAGTGCTCCCGCCCCGTGGTCACCAGGACCATCGCCAGGAGATCGGTGGTGGCGGGGTCGTCCTCCCACTCTTTCTCGACCGAGAGACCCTGGATCGCCGCCACAACCTCGTTCAGGGTGGTATGGGGGCCCACGTCGTGGTTGAGCCAGTCCTTGATCTCCTTCACCCGGGCGGCCCACAGCTGGTCGATGGTCATGCGGATGTCTGCGATCAGGTGGGGCAGATGTGCGCTGGTTGGGTCGCGGGAGATCTGCGAGATCAGGTTGTCGCGTTGTTTGGAGCAGCGCCGGATCAGCTCCTCCAGGTACAGCACTCGGTCGTGTGGCTCGCGGGCGTTCTTTCCGGTCTTCCTAAGCGCCTCCCGTACACTCTCCAGCGAGATCCCAGAGGCGCGCGAGGCGACGACCAGGAAGGGGACCTGGATCCCTGTGGGGTTTCGCGCGGGCGCCAGCCCTGTTTCGGTCTCGCTGGGCAGCCGTTGTGCTCCACGCTTCTTCGTGGTGCGTTGACTCCCGCCGGCTGCGGCAGCGCCGTTCGCCCGACGGTCGTTCACCCTAGCTGCGCGACCCGCCACGTTGAACCTCTTGCAAACGGTCGAAAACACACTATTGTCGACCGATTGTGCTCAGAGGTTGTTACGCGCGCCTCGCGTGAAGGTTACCAGACGGGCGGAGAACACCCGTGCGATGGGTTAATCGTGGCGAACAGCCGACTTAGGGCTCAGCGCGACGCGTTAGGCCAGCAGCAGCTCCAGCAGCGCCTTCTGCGCGTGCATCCGGTTCTCCGCTTCGTCCCATATGGCCGAACCCGGGGCGTCGATGACCCCGGCGGAGATCTCCTCGCCCCGATGAGCGGGTAGGCAATGGAGAACCACCGCGCCCGGCTTGGCCTGTTTCACCAGCGCCTCATCCACGATGAAGCCCTTGAGGCTCCGCACCCGCTCCTTGGCCTCCGCCTCCTGGCCCATGCTGGTCCAGACGTCGGTGGCGATCACGTCCGCGCCGGCCACCGCCTCGGCGGCGCGGTCGTAGACCTTCACCCCGTCGAGTTGATCCGGGCGCGGGCGGTAGGGGGGAGGCGCGGCCAGGACCACCTCGAAGCCGAACAGCCGGCCAGCCTCGATCCAGGAGTAGGCCATGTTGCAGGCGGCGTCGCCAACGAAGGCCACCTTGCGGCCGGAGAGCTCGCCCAGCCGCTCCTCCATCGTCATCAAATCCGCCAACAGCTGCACCGGATGGCCGCCCTCAGACAGGCCGTTGATCACCGGCACCGACGCCGCCTTGGCGAATTCCGCCAGCCTGTCGTCTCCGAAAGTTCGAAACATCATCCCGTCGACGTAGCGGGAGACGACGCGTGCGGTGTCGGCGATGGTCTCGCCGCGGCTGATCTGACTGTCGGCGCCGCCCAAGACGATCACGCTACCGCCCAATTGCACCATCGCCGCCTCGAAGGAGGCGCGGGTTCGGGTGGACGGCTTCTCGAAGACCAACGCCAGCGTGCGGCCCTTCAGCGTCTCTACCCCCTTCCGCTCGCGGCGCAGCGCTTTCAGCGCCTTGGCCCGATCTCGCAGGCTGCGGTGCTCCGCCAGTGAAAGGTCGCCCAGCTTCAAGAAATCGCGCTTCATGGGTAGTAGCCCCCCTCCACCGGCGAGGTGAGCCCGTCGCTCTCCTCCCAGCCCATCATGAGATTGAGATTCTGAACCGCCTGACCGGCGGCCCCCTTCACCAGATTGTCGATCGCCGAGATAACGATCACCCGCCTTGGGTCGAAGCCGTAGGGGTCCACCGCCGAGGCCATCAGCACGCGGTTGGTCCCGACCACCCGCTTGAGCTGCACCTCTTCCGGCGTCGCCGCCACGGAGATGAAGGGCCGATCGGCCGCGAAGCTCTTCAAACAGGTCTGTAGCTGCTGCCCCGCGACTCCGTCCTTGAGACGCGCATAGGCGGTGGCGAGGATCCCGCGCTTCAAGGGCAGCAGGTGCGCCGTGAAAGTCACACCCAGAGTGGGGGAGCTTTGGAGTCGGAGCGTCTGGGCGATCTCCGGCGTGTGCTGATGGGTGAAGACGCGGTAGGCGCGGTACTCCTCATCGACCTCGGTGAAGCTGAGCTCTTCGCTGGCCCTTCGGCCCGCCCCAGTGGTGCCGGAGGCGGCGTCGATCACCACCGAGTCCTCTTCTAGAAGCCCCGCCGACAGCAAGGGCGCCAGGGAGAGGGTTGCGCCGGTGGGGTAGCAGCCCGGGTTGGCCAGGAGAGAGGCCTTCTGGATCTCCTCCCGCCAGAGCTCCGGCAGGCCGTAGACGGCGAGATCAAGCAGGGCCGGCTGTGGATGGACGAAGTTGTAGAAGCGACGATAGAGGGCAGGGTCCTTCAGCCGGAACGCACCAGAGAGATCGACCACCTTCACGCCCAGCTCCAGCAGTCGGGGTGCCCATTCGAGGGAGACCTCGGCAGGCGTGGCCAGGAGCACCGCCGCGCAGCCTTTCGAGCGTTCGATGACCTCGTCCATCCCGCAGAAGGTCAGGCCGCCCGAACGACCCGTGTGGTCGATCTTATCCTTCAGCCCGCGTCCCTTCCAGCGATCGCTCGCCGCGAAGGCCAGGGATGCGCGAGGGTGACTCGCCAAGATGCGGGTAGCTTGAACTCCGGAGTAGCCCGAGGCGCCGATCAGGCCGATGAGGCTGTTCGACGCGTGGGTGCCAAGGGGGACGGACATAGGGGGTCGATGCATATGCGGTGGCACTGGTGGCGTGCAAGCAACACGCTGTTCCGATGCTTATTGATTGGCTCCCGCCCGCAAATGATCAACGCTTCGCGCTTGCGCTGCACTCATCATCCACGTGCGCACGCACGCACCCCTACTATGGAGCTGTCGATGATCCAGAGAAGCACCCGGTTCGCTACCCTGTTACTCCCGCTCACCTTGGGCTTGGGCACCCCCGTCTCCGCTGCCGTCTACGACATCGACGCGTCACACTCGTCGATCGGTTTCAGGGTGAAGCACATGATGATGTCCAACGTGCAAGGTGGTTTCACCAAGTACAGAGGAACGATCGAGTTTAACGAGAAGGACCCGACCAAATCCACGGCCGAGCTGACGGTCGACGTCTCCTCGATCGACACCCGCGAGCCGAAGCGGGATGCGCACCTCAAGTCGCCCGACTTCTTCGACGTGGCGAAGTACCCGGAGATGACCTTCAAGTCCAGGTCGGCAAAGAAGGTCGGGACGAACAGGTACAATCTGACCGGCGACCTGAACCTTCATGGTGTGACCAAGGAGGTAGTCCTGGCCGTCGAGCTCTCGCCCAAGGATATGAAGGATCCGTATGGCAACCTGAAGCGTGGAGCCAACGTCACCACCAAGATCAATCGCAAGGACTTTGGTCTGACCTGGAACGCGCCGATCGAGGCCGGCGGAGTGGTTGTCGCCGACGAGGTGGCAATCAACATCGATCTGGAGCTGACTCGCCGGAAAGACGAGGCGGCCGCGCCTGCTGCGGTGGTTCCTCCCCCCCCCACCGCCCAGGAGAAGCAGGTGGCGCAGCCGAAGAAGTAGAGACCGCTTCGCTGAGGTTTTCAGGGGCCGGGCCGGACGTTTGCCGGCTCGGCCTCTTTTTCATGCGTTGGGTTCCCGGCGGGCATGCAGCGCGACCGGCTTTTGCCGCGCGCGAAAAGCCATGTTCAAGAGCTCCACTGAGAGAGAGAAGGCCATCGCGAAGTAGATGTAGCCTCGGCTGATGTGCTGCCCCAGCCCCTCGGCGACCAGCATCACGCCGATCAGCAACAAGAAGCTGAGCGCCAGGATCTTCATGCTCGGATGGCGGTTGACGAAGTCGCCGATCTTTCTTGCGCTCACCAGCATCACGCCCATCGCCAGAACCATCGCCGCGATCATGATCGGAAGCTGCTGGGCCATTCCGACGGCGGTGATGACCGAGTCGAGTGAGAAGACGATGTCCAGAAGCATGATCTGGATCACGATGGAGATGAATTTCCCGCGGCCTGTCGCGGCGTGGGCCGCTTCCTGCTCAACCTCCAGCCGCTCATAGACTTCCAAGGTCGACTTACCGATCAGGAACAGGCCGCCGCCGAGCAGAATCAGGTCGCGCCCGGAGATCCCCTCGCCGAACAGGTGAAACAACTCGTCGGTGAGCCCCATCACCCAGGAGATGGCCAGGAGGAGCCCCAGTCGTGTGAGGAGCGCTCCGGCCAGCCCCAGCCGCCGCGCCGCCGGCTGCTGCGAAGCTGGGAGCTTGCTCGAGAGAATCGAGAGGAAGACCACGTTGTCGATTCCCAGCACGATCTCCATGCCGGTCAGAGTCAGCAAGCTGAGCAGAGCTTCGGGGCGGAGCAGGCTTTCGGACATGGCGCGCCGATACCACGTGGAGTCGCCGGACAGCGCCTTTTCCCGCGCAACAGGCCTCGGCAACGCACTGCGTTGAAATTGGCACGGATTGTGTCGTATCCTGGGCGCCAATAGGCGATAAGCGGTTGCCATGAGCTCCCCGGTAGTGATTAGAGGTCTCGGCTTGGTGCTCCCGTGCTCCATTCAGGCGCAGGGTGCCGTCGGTGTCTGGCATGACCATTGGTGGGCCCACGGTGTCGGATGAAAAACTGCTCCTGTTTCGGGGGAGCTGCGCCGGCTTCCCCGCGGGACAGGTGGTGAAGCGGCAGGCACAGCGGTTGCTCCAACGCAGCTTCTCCTTCATGAACCGAACTCTGCCGCTGCACCTGGGTGTTGCGTCCACCCGCCGCCCCTCGTTCTCC
>JBGTHI010000721.1:0-5974 GCA_041746295.1 Myxococcaceae bacterium | reverse complement strand
AGACCGCGGTCCGCCACCTGCCTAAGGGCCCGGCGCTGGACGCGGCGTGGGAGGGGGACTTCCGCCTGGTCTGCCGGAAGCTCAAGCTTCGTCGGATCGACGAGGGGCTGTCCCACATCTCCAAGATGGCTCAGCGGCTCCAGGGAGCATATGAGCTCGACGAGGAAACTCGGCGGCTGCAGGAGGAGAGAATAGCGCTGCTCGCGCTCCGCAAGATGGTTATAGACGATGCAGTTTCCGGCCAAGCCGGAACAAACCGTGTCAGCCCGGCCGTTTGAAGGGGTTTGTCACCCCTTAGGCTTTAGGGTAGGACCCACCGTAATTTCGAAGCTTTGAAGCTTTCCCTAGGAGAAGGTCTCGAATGACCACCAAGTCCCCGTCCAAGTCCCCGTCCAAAACGAAGTCAAAAAAGGACAAGGACAAGGAGCCGACGTCCAAGCTCCGGAAGCAGAAACCGGTCGCGCAGACCAAGGGGACGAAGGGCACTGCTCCAGCGGCACAGGCCCGCGGTGGGCTGCCAGCCAAGCTGAAGAACGGTCCCAAGGCCGCCCCGCAGGTCCCGGACGATCTCGATCCCGAGGAGCAGGCTGAAGAGCTCGCCGCGGCGGTCGAGGTTGACCTCGACGCGGTGGACGACGAAGTGGAGGAGGAGCCGGTCGCCGATCGCAAGGAGGTGAAGGACCTCCTCGAGGCGGGGCGCCAGAAGGGCTACCTCACCTACGACGAGGTGAATGACGCGCTCCCCGCTGACATCGTGTCGTCGGATCAGATCGACGACGTGATGAGCATGTTCGGCGACAACGACATCGAGATCGTCGACGCACAGAAGGCGGCCCAGTCCAACGAGGTGAAGCCGACGGTGGCCGCCTCCGACGAGGGTGGCGAAAAGGTCGAGGAGAAGGACGAGGACGAGGCCGAAGAGGAGCCGGGCGGCAAGTCCAATGACCCGGTCCGGCTCTACCTCAGGAAGATGGGCTCGGTCTCTCTCCTCACCCGCGAGGGCGAGGTAGAGATCGCCAAGCGGATCGAGGACGGCGAGAAGGAGGTCCTGCGCGCGATCCTCTCGTGCAAGGTAGCCCTGGCCGACATCCTGGACATGGGTGCCCGCTTGAAGTCGGGCAAGCTTCGCGTCCGGGAGGTGGTGAAGGATGCCCCGGAAGAGCAGAACTCGGAGAACGCCGAAGAGGTCGAGGTGGATGCCGGTGACGGCGCCGATGCCCCCGCGCAGCTGGCCCAGAGCGAGCTCAACAAGATCGAGCAGATCTGCAAGCAGATCGAGCGGATCCGGAAGTTCGCCAAAGAGGCGGACACGCTGGAGGAGGAGCTCGACTCCAAGAAGAAGCTGAGCGAGGTCCGCAAGAAAGAGGCGCGCCAGGAGCTGAAGGATCTCCGGACCAAGATGATGGACGTCCTGGAGGAGATGCGGCTCAACAAGAAGCAGATCGACCGCATCGTCCTGAGCCTCCGGGGCTTGATCTCCCAGGTGGACAAGGCGGAGGACGAGCTGCGCGACCAGCAGCGACGTTGGGGCCTGCCGGTGGCCGACCTCAAGGTTCAGCTCAAGGAGGCGCTGGAGAATCCCAACGCCGCCAAGAAGCTGCAGCGCCGGCTCAACATCAGTCAGGAGCAGCTGGAGGAGATCGACCGCGACGTCCGCACGGCGGTCCGAACCATCAAGAGGGTCGAGGAGGAGGCGAACCTCTCCGTCGAGCTGTTGCGCAAGAACTACGAGGCGATCCGGCAGGGAGAGCGCCGGGCGGAACGGGCCAAGTCGGAGCTGGTGGAGGCGAATCTCAGGTTGGTGGTGTCGATCGCCAAGAAGTACACCAACCGCGGTCTGCAGTTCCTGGACCTGATCCAGGAGGGCAACATCGGCCTGATGAAGGCGGTGGACAAGTTCGAGTACAAGCGCGGCTACAAGTTCTCCACCTACGCCACCTGGTGGATCCGCCAGGCAATCACCCGTGCCATCGCCGATCAGGCCCGGACCATTCGTATCCCGGTCCACATGATCGAGACGATCAACAAGCTGATCCGGACCAGCCGCTACCTGGTGCAGGAGATCGGCCGCGAGCCCACGCCGGAAGAGATCGCCGAGAAGATGGAGCTCCCGCTCGACAAAGTGCGGAAGGTCCTCAAGATCGCCAAGGAGCCGATCTCCCTGGAGACGCCGATCGGCGAAGAGGAAGACTCGCACCTGGGAGACTTCATCGAGGACAAGAGCCTGGTCTCCCCCGCCGAGGCGGTGATCAACCGGAACCTGGCGGAGCAGACCCGCAAGGTGCTGGCGACTCTGACCCCCCGCGAAGAGAAGGTGCTCCGGATGCGGTTCGGGATCGGCGAGAAGAGCGACCACACGCTGGAGGAAGTCGGCCAGGACTTCGAGGTCACCCGCGAGCGGATCCGGCAGATCGAGGCGAAGGCACTGCGCAAGCTGCGCCACCCGTCCCGCTCCAAGCGGCTCCGCTCCTTCGTGGAGAGCTGAGACCTTCCAGAAGCGCGGTCCCAGGGGTCTACCCTTCCGGAGGCCGGTGCGCTAAGCCGTACCTGTGTTCAGGCAAGTTGAAGCCGCAAGGCATGTCGACAGGCAGGTGGTTGCCACCCGCAGGGGTCAAGGAAGGGGGGGCGGCGCCCGGGTCGTGGGCCGTCTCCGGGAGGTGGACGGGGAGCTTCAAGTCGTTCCGGAAGCGGGCAACCCACGCCCCCTGGGCGATTTCGGAGAGTTCAGCTTGGTTGGAGAGCCTGCCGCGCTCGCGGCCAGATTCCCCACCCTCCTCGCGCCGGAGAGGGTTTGGGGCGGTCACCGGTCGGTGGCCCCCGAGGTGGCCGACTACTTGGAAGCGGCGGACCGTCCCAGAACTCTAGTCGAGAAGCTGCTTGGCCGTGACACCCTGGGGCTTTTCGGCTGCAGTCTGACGGCGCTCGCGCAGCTGATCGGATCTGCGAGCTGGAGGCTCGAGGGCGCCCCTTTCCTGAGCCAGCTGGCCTACATCCGGGGAATTGGCGGCCTCCAGGGATACGATCTGGGCACTACGCTCGAGCGGCTCGCCCCCGCAATCCTCGATGCCAACGACGGCGTTCAGGAGGCGCTGGGACTTCTCCTCGCGGTTGGGTTTCCCCTGCCAGAAGCCTTCCAGCTGGCGATGGGGCGTTTCGACGCCAGCGCCCAGGAGAGGGTTCTCTCCTGGAGCGAGCGGGCCGAGCGGATCGCAGGAGCACACCCGCCGAGCCTACGGCTTTTGATCGCCCTCACCCTTGCGCGGATCGAATCCCTCCCCTCCGTCGTGGAAGGAGCGAGCGCGCGGGTTCAGCAGGCCGAGACGCTGCTCGCGCTGGACCAGCTGCTGAGACAGGGAGGGCTGCCCGCCGAAGCGGCGCGGCAAATCGTCGAAGCCGTCGAAGCTGAAACCGCTCCCACGCCGCCAACCTTCGCGGAGGTTTGGCAGACCTTGATTGCCGAGCATGCGGCCCCCCGCCGAAGCGGCTCGGCTATGACGCGGCTCGGCGTGTCCCTCGAGAGGCAAGCGGACTGGCGGTTGCGTTCCGACGAAGCGCGCGATTCGTACCGGGTCTCGATCGACGGCAACCGGCTCCTCAATCCCAAGCAGCGTCCCCTCCCCGGTCGTCAGCATCTGGTGATCGGCCCCGATGGCGATCTGCTCGCCCGCGGTTGGAGCCCGGAGGGGCTCTGGGAATACGTGGCGCTGGGCTGCCTCTCAGTACAGCTCAATGAAAACGGTGAAATCGATCGCGTCCTGGAGAGCAGCTGGCCCTATCAACCCGCATCCTTCCACCATGCCCTGGTGTTGATGGCTCTCTCGAACGGCGGGGTGGATCTCTCCAGGCTACCCTGCCACTTCTACGACGAGGCCCACTACCGCTTCCAGGGCTCCGCCGACGAGTACCTCCGCCAGTGCATCGATCACGCGCCGGAGCCGCAGCTCAACCTGCTTCGCCTCTGTCATGCGGCATTGGAGAGGGGCGCCGCGGCCGAAGAGCCGGCCCGTGAGGCCTTGGCACCGACCGCTCCACAGATCACCCTGCCTCCATCATCGGAACAGGTGGCTCCCGGGCCTACCGTGGGAGACGGCATCCGCTCCGCGCGCGGGCTCCTCTCACCCGGACACCCCTCCCAGGTCGAGGTTCTCGCCTACGCGATCGACAGCCTGCTGCACTTTCTGCCGGTCCCCTTGGACGAGCTCCTGATCTCGGTCGCCGGCGCGATGGGCGATCAATGGTCGGCTCAGGACCGGTTCCGGACGCTGGCCCTGGTGGAGATTCTGGCGGTCTCGCCTCTCGCCTCGAAGGAAACGGTGCACGAGCTCTTGGGAGATCCCACGTCGCCGTTGATTCAGGAGGCGGATCGGGTCCGAAGGCATCCCGAGGAGCTGGTGCTGAGCCCCAACGTTTCGCTCGACGCACTCGCCCGCTGGCGGCGCCGGGTCCACCTGAGCGCAGAGGAGCGCCAGGCACTCCGCGGGGTGGTGAGCCGCTGCCTCCTCGAAGCGGGAGTTCCTCCCACCCACCAGGCTCGGGCCCAGGACCGGATCGAACGGCTTCTTATCGCGGTCCAGGATGTCCTTCCCCAGGCTCACACGCTCCAACCGCATACCCTCCAGGTGAAACACGAATATTGGGAGGATCAACGCCGCGTGGAGTGGGAGTGGCGACCCCCGCCAACCGGGGCCGCGCTCTCGGTGCAACAGGCGATGTCGCTCAAGATGTTGAAGGTCGACCTGAGTCGCGACGGCCTGCCGGTGGAGGTTGTGGAGCGGGTGGACGACCTCCTCCGCGCTCATTTGGGCGACACGCTCACGCCGGTGAGCGCGGGGGCGCTGGTGGACGAGGCAGCGGCGCTCTTTGGCCACCGCGCCTACGTGCCCCCGATGCGGACCCGACTCAGGTCGGGCGAGACACGCCATGCCTCCCCCGTGCAGCCCGAGACAGTCAGGATTCTCTCTCCCCAGAGTCGAGACAGTCAGGAGGTGGAGATCCGCGACGGGCTCCCCTATTGGACCGCCACCGGCGATCTGTTCCGGGGCGGAACCCTCGTCTTCAGCGCCGGTGGCAGAATCTTCGGGCTGGCTGCAACGGGCGGTGTGCCCGAACGAGCTTCGGAGTTCAGGCTACTGGGTTTGGACGCGGTCGCGACGGTGGACATTTCGCTGTTCGACTACAAAGGCGACGATCACCCCCACCTGAGCACCTTGAGCTGCAACTACCGGCCCTCCAGCCACCATCCCGCATTGGCCCTGTTGCTGTTGGCGAGAGTCGGCGTACCGTTGGCCGATTGGGAGTTCACTCCCTTTGGTCAGGATCGCCACTTCGATCGAATGATGAAGGGCTATCAAGACGACGAGCCGGCGCGCCTGCGCACCGTCAAGGGTTACTTGGACAGCATTCAGCGGGAGCTGGAGGAGAAGGACCGCTTCACGCCGCTCGATGCGATCACCTGGCTGCTCCTGGAACGCCGGGACGAGATCCTGCAGCTGGACAAACCCGTTAAAGCGGCCGCGGCGTGAAGGGGAGATCCAAGCCTGCTGCCCGCGACGGGTCCGTGTTCTTTCGGACTGTCGAGCGGGTGGTGCGGGCCATCCCGCCCGGCGAGACGCTCTTCTATGCGCAGGTCGCGCTGCGCGCCGGCCGGCCCGGTGGCGCACGTTCGGCGGCACGGGCGATGCGTTTCTGCTCCAAGGGAACGCCCTGGTGGCGGGTGATTCGGTCCGACCGCACACTCGCGGCTGAGGTGGCGGAGGAGCAGGCGCGGAGGCTCCGGAAGGAGGGGGTCACGGTGCGGGGACCGCACCGAGGCCGCGAAGGATTCACCTGCAGCGTGAGCTCCAGCATCGGCGTCGAGGTCAGCGGGAGGTAGCGCTTCTCCCACGGCCCAAGTAAGCCCGGAGCCGATGAACGGTCGCCGTCGACACCTCTGGATGCTGGGCCTCGCCTACCTGGCGTTCGTCAGCTTGGGTTT
>JBGTHI010000720.1:0-3989 GCA_041746295.1 Myxococcaceae bacterium | reverse complement strand
GGCAGCAGCAAGTAGCTTCTTCGCGGAGCGCTCTACTGGTGGGCGCTGGCGGCGCCTACCAGCTCCGCCACCTCGCGCGGTTTGAGGTTCAGCGCCCGCCGATTGATGCTGGCGCTCACGCAGGCCGCGACCGGACGGGTGAGCTCAGCGCGCAACAGACCAAGGAACCTCGGATCGGCCACCAGGACTAGGTCAGCGAAGCGGTTCTGGGCGTGCGCGATCGCCAGATAGTTCCCCAGCTGTTTGGCGAAGCGCAGCGATTCATCGTCGCGCAGCGCGTGTGGCTCGTTCCCCTTGAGGTCCCGCTCCATGTTGTGTTGATTCTGGTCAGGCCGATTTCCGATCAGGTCGCGGTTGGCCTCCTGGCTCTCCGGGTGCTCGAAGCTCTCTACCAGCTCCAGACCCCGATCCCCGTACTGCATGATACGGCCCTGAGCCGAATCGGCGATCACCACCCACCTGTGTCTCAACACGGAGCGCTCCCTTGCTTAGGTTTAAAGGAACGCTAATCACCGCGAGCCAAGGTCACAATCGGCGCCCGGCCGCCCGGCTGCATCTTACTGGGCCCTCAGACCCGGTGCTTCGCGACCCGTTCGGGCCACGTACTCGGTATAGCCGCCCCCGTAGATGTGCGGCCCCTCCGGCGTGAGCTCCAGCATCCGGTCCGACAGCTCGGACAGGAAATGCCGGTCATGCGAGACGAAGAGGAGGGTCCCCTCATAACCGCGCAGCGCCTCGATCAGCATCTCCTTAGTGGTCAGATCTAGGTGGTTGGTGGGCTCGTCGAGCACCAGCAAATTGGGCGGGTCGTAGAGCATCAGCGCCATCACCAGCCGAGCCTTCTCTCCTCCGGAGAGGACCCGGTTCAGCTTCTCGACCTCGTCGCCCCGGAAGCCGAAGCAGCCGGCCAGGGTTCGCAGGGAGCCCTCCGAGGTTCGTGGGAAGGTGTCGACCAGCGTCTGCCAGACGGTTTTCTCCCCGTCCAAAAGCTCCATCGCGTGTTGCGAGAAGTAGCCGAGCTTCACGTTGGCCCCCAACGTCGCGGTCCCCTCGTCCGGTGCGGAGGCGCCCGCCACCAGCTTGAGCAGCGTCGATTTGCCGGCGCCGTTCACGCCCAGGACGCACCAGCGCT
This sequence comes from Myxococcaceae bacterium, assembly GCA_041746295.1. GTDB lineage: Bacteria > Myxococcota > Myxococcia > Myxococcales > Myxococcaceae > JBGTHI01. The sequence continues at coordinate 2,857 of JBGTHI010000720.1, read as the reverse complement.
CCTTGCGGCGGACCAAGAAGTCGAAGTCGCGGTAGATGACCAGGTCACCGTAGGCCTTGGAGACCTGGGTGAGCTTGGCCACGTCTTCGCCGGATCGCGGCGCCGGCTTGAACTCGAAAGCCACCCGCGTCTGCCGGCGGGGCGGCTCCACCCGATCGATCTTCTCCAGCTTTTTCACCCGCGACTGCACCTGAGCGGCGTGCGAGGCCCGCGCCTTGAAGCGCTCGATGAAGGCGAGCTCCTTCTTGAGCATCGCCTGTTGCCGCTCGTAGGTCGCCTGCTGCTGGGACTCGGCGATCGCCCTCTGCTTCTCGTAGAGCTCGTAGTTGCCGCCATAGGAGTTGAGCTCGCCGCCGTCGATCTCGAGGATCCGGGTGCAGACCCGGTTCATGAATTCGCGGTCGTGCGAGGTCATCAGCAGCGCGCCGTCGTACTGTTTCAAGAAACCTTCCAGCCAGATCAGCGACTCGAGATCCAGGTGGTTGGAGGGCTCATCGAGAAGCATGCCGTCGGGACGCATCAGGAGGATCCGCGCCAGGGCCGCCCGCATCTTCCAGCCGCCTGAGAGCGCTCCCATCTCGCCGTCGATCATCGGGTCGCGGAAGCCCAACCCGGCCAGGATCGACCGCGCGTTGCCCTCGAGCGCATAGCCTCCCAGACCGTCGAACTGCGCCTGCACCTCGCCGTAGTGCGCGATCAGCTCTTCCAGCTCCTCCGCCTTGTCGGGGTCGGCCATGTCCCGTTCCAACGCCTTCATCTCACGCGCGACCGTGGAGACCGGTCCCGCGCCGTCCAGCACATGATCCAGGACACTGCCGGTCTTCACCTCACCGACCTCTTGCCGGAAGTAGCCCAAGGTCACGCCGCGATCGACCGAGACGTTTCCTTCGTCGGGCGTGTCCTCCTTCATGATGTAGCGGAAGAGAGTGGACTTGCCGGCGCCGTTGGGGCCGACCAGGCCGACCTTGTCGCCCTTATGAAGTGCGGCGGAGGCGCCGACGAAGAGGATCTGCTGTCCATGCTGAGAGCCGATGTTGTCGAGACGAATCACGGCCGGCTTCCTCGCACGGATGGCCCGGAGGGGGAAGGCTCGACTTGAAGGGGCGGAGCTGCACGTGCGGACCCTGGGACGACCGGACCATCGCCCTGGTCTGGCGCAAGAGCTCTCCGCTGACCCCCGCGCTTCGCTCAAGTTGTGGGCGATCCTCGGTGAGCCGTGCTCGCCGCACCTCGATCGTGTAAAGGTCCGGGCATGGGGCGCATCTTCGAGACTCGAAAAGCCACGATGTTCGCACGCTGGAACAAGATGGCGAAGCTGTTCGCGCGCATCAGCAAGGACATAGCCATCGCGGTCAAGTCGGGCGGTCCCCATCCGGAATCCAATCCGGGGCTCCGCCGCGCGATCCAGAACGCCCGCGCCGCCAACATGCCAAAGGACAAGGTCGATTCTGCGATCAAGCGGGCTTCGGGGCAGGAGGCGCACAACTACGAGGTGGTGCTCTACGAGGGCTATGCCCCGCACGGCATCGCGCTCCTGGTGGAGACCGCCACCGACAACGTGGTCCGCACGGTCGCCAACGTCCGGATGCCCTTCAACAAGTACGGCGGAAATCTCGGAACCACCGGCAGCGTTGCCTTCCTCTTTCAGCACATGGGGGTCTTCCGGCTCAGCCCCGAAGGGGTGGATCCGGAGGCGCTGGAGCTGGAGCTGATCGACCATGGTCTGGAGGACATGGGGGAGGTGACGGACGACAAAGGGGACAAGCAGTGGGTGATCCACTCGGGCTTCTCCGATTTCGGCCACCTCCAGTCGGCGGTCGAGAAGAAGGGCTTGAGCTTGATCTCCGCCGAGTCGGAGTACGTGGCCAAGAACCTGATTGAGCTTCCTGAGGGACAGGCCACCGAGGTGCTCAAGCTGGTGGATGCCCTGGAGCAGGACGAAGACGTCCAGCGGGTTTTCCACAACCTGGCATGAGCGTTCCGGTCCCCTGGCAACCGCGACATGAGCATGGGCCAGGCAACGCTGGTGGCCTTCAGCGGGACACTTCAGAAGAGCGGGGAGATCTCGGCCTTCCTGTCGGTCGATCCGCTCACACTGCCTCCGCACTTCGCCGGCAAGTTCCAGCCCCTGGGGCTCGCGTTTCCAGCGACTCCGCGAGGTTCCGGGGGGTTCTGGTTCAGGTGAATAGAGTCGCGGTACCTTGGGTCAAGGTGGCCGATGCGAACCTCCAACCGTTTTCCCTCCCTTCGCGCCCTGACCTCCCTGGCCGGGGCGGCCCTCCTCACGCTGGCCCCCCGCGCCCATGCCGATAACTGGAGCAGCGAGCCTTCCGTCTCTTACTCCGGCGAGGACAACCAAGGCTGGAGCTCAGGCGACCCGGCGGGCGCATTCGAGGACAGCCAGGGAGATGACGACAGCGCCGCGGGCGACGCTGCGCCGGACCCCGACAGCTGGCGAGCTGCGCCCCCTCCGCCGCAGGGCTTTGTTCCAAGGCCGGGAGGCTCGAGCTCGACCGCGCCGATGGATCCGTCGCAATTTGAGCCGGTGCTGAACCCCTACGGAAGCTGGCAGCAGGTCGACGGCCTGGGTCGGGTCTGGCAGCCGTCGCCGGCCGTGGTCGGGGCCGACTTCACGCCCTACGTCACCGGCGGCAGCTGGGTCTACACGCCGGCCGGATGGAGCTTCCAGAGCCAGTGGGATTGGGGCTGGGCCACCTTCCACTACGGCCGCTGGTATCAGTCGCCCGCCTACGGATGGGTCTGGTGGCCGAACCGCGTCTGGGGGCCATCGTGGGTCGATTGGCGGACCGCGCCAGGCTATGTGGGCTGGGCTCCGCTCCCGCCGCCGGGCTTCTCG
>JBGTHI010000719.1:0-2583 GCA_041746295.1 Myxococcaceae bacterium | reverse complement strand
GATCGAAGCGGAGATCGCGCGCCAGGGCGGAGGAGCCAGCGAGTTGGGCGAGCCGCCCCCTCACGGCGACGACGACATCCCGTTCTAAGGGCCCTAAGGATTTGGGATGCCGGCCACTGTGATGATCGACTTGAGGTCGTCGTCGGTGAAGTAGAGCCCCGCGCCGAAGAAGAAGTCGCGACCTGAGAGCAGCCGGTTGGAGATCAGGTCGCGCACTCTCTGGTTGAGCGCGTCGTCGATGCCGGCGGTGACGAACAGGTGGTCGAACGCCTGGAGCCGGAGCGCCGCGCGCAGCCGCGGGTAACGGAGCTGCTCATCCGCAAAGTTGAAGGCGTCCATTCGCAGCGAGATGTGGTCCTTCAAGAAGTGGAAGTCGGCACCCACACCTCCGGTCGACTCGATCACGCCGAAGCGCAGGGTGGTGAAGTAGAACCGTTTGGCGAACTGGGCCGAGAACTTCAATGACTCGCTGACCGTTCGCTGCACCTGGGTGACCGGCTGCCCTTCCGCCGGCGGGTTGCTCTGGACGATCTGGGTGGAGATCGAACCGCGCGGGTCGTCCACCAGCTCGATCAGGTAATAGCGATCCGGCTTGGGAATCAGCTTGAGGCCGAAGAAGGTCTTGGCCTGGGCCTGGTTGACCAGGTAGTCGCTCCGCACCGAAACCTCGGCCTGCAGCTGGGTGAGCCGGCCGGTGAAGTCGGCCACGTCCTCCACCGTCTCGGACAACCGCTGACCCAGCCGCTCGTCCGACACCAGCTTGCCCAGGGTCCCCTCGCCGTTCTTGATCTTCTCGGTCACCTCCTCCACATTGCGGAGCGAGTTGTCCAGGCGGGCCAGGGTCGTCTTGAGGCTGGCCACCTCGGCAGCAACCCCCTCCCCTCCACCCCCATCCTGGCCCACGAAGGCCCGCGCCGCCGCCATCACCTGGCGCGTGTCCCGCGTGATCATCTGGATGTTCTGGACGATCTCGTGAAGCCTCCGCTCCTCGCCGGTGGTCATGCCCTGCAACGTGCCGGTAATGCTCTTCACGTTGCGGAGGATCACGTCCAGCTCGGCCCCGCTGCGCGCCGCGGTCTGCTCGACAGAGCCGCTCAACTTCACCAGATTATCGACGATCTGCTGCAGCGACTGCTGGCCCGGCTCGCCGCCCAGCACCTGGCTGAGCGACCTGGTCACCTGCTTCACATCCCCGGTAATGCTCTCCAGGGTGGCGAGCACCGCCTCCATCCCCTGGGTGTCGCGGATGGTCCGGATCTCGCCGCCCTCCGGCATCGGGGCTGAGCTCTGCCCTCCCGGAACCAGATCCAGGACATAGTCGCCGAGCAGCGACTCGGACCGCTTGGAAAGGGCGGCGTCGACCTTCAGATCGACGTCGCGGCGGATGCGAAGCGTGGCCTTGGCGCGGGTGCCTTCCAGCACCATCTCCCGCACCTCTCCCACCGGGATGCCCGCCACCTGTATCCGGCTCTTGGGGCCGACTCCGGAAGCGTCCTTGAAGTAGGCGACGACCTCGAGGGATTCCCTGCTGCTCAAGCTTCCGCGCCCGGCGAAGGTGAGGAAGACGAACAGGAGGACCCCGGAGGCCAACACCAACAGGCCGACCCGGAAGGGCGTCATCAATTTCTTCAACGCCGTGGACCCTATGCCTTTCCGAACCAGGTTTGAAGGAAGAGTTTGACTTGGGGATGCCGCGAGCTACGCATCTGGGCCGGCGGTCCCTGGTCGACAATGGTCCCCTCGTAGATGAAGGCTACCTTGTCAGCGACCTTGAAGGCCGAGGCGACGTCGTGGCTAATCACCACCGAGGTGACCCCCAGCTTCTCCTTGGCGGTAAGGATCATCTCGTCGACGTAGTCGGTGGTGATCGGGTCCAGCCCGGTCGTCGGCTCGTCGTACAGGACCACTTTGGGATCCAGGATGATCGCCCGCGCCAGCCCCACGCGCTTGCGCATACCGCCCGAAAGATCGGCCGGGAATCGCTCCTCCACATTGCGCAGGCCCACGATCTCCAGCTTCTCGCGAACCCTCCGGCGCATCTCCTCCTCGCCCATTTTGGTGTGCTCGCGCAGCGGGAAGGAGACGTTCTCGAAGACGGTCATCGAGTCGAAGAGCGCCGATCCCTGAAACACCATCCCGAACTCGCCGCGAACCCGCTCCAAGCCCTCCGCGTCGAGCGGGACGATGTCCTCGCCATCAACCAGCACCTGGCCACTGTCCGGCTTGAGAAGGCCGATCATGTGCTTCATCAGCACCGTCTTGCCGGAGCCGGAGCCCCCCAGGATCACGCAGGTGGAGCCGCGCTCCACCGTTAAATCGATCCCGCGCAGGACCGGGTTGTCGCCAAAGGTCTTGTGCAGGTCGACCACCTGGATCGTCGCGGTTTCGGATGACCCGATGGCGGGAAGCGTGGGATCGGTCTGGTCGGTGTTTCGGGCCATCTTCTAGGGCGTGCCCTCAAAATGGCTGTACGTCCATATCTCGTTGTCGTTGGCCCTCCCCAAGTCCTCACGTACATCTATGTACGCTCCGGCTTGGGGCCCCTCCAACTCCTCGACCTCTGGCCGTTCGCTCATCTTGCGG